>NZ_JADMVY010000019.1:0-31780 GCF_015547905.1 Clostridium sp. J1101437_171009_A5 | reverse complement strand
AGCGGCACAATGTTGTGTTTGTCGGCAGAGACCGAAGCGGTACGCCGAGATACGCCCATGTGCGAGGAACGGCAGACCCATTCAGACAGGACATTGCCGGGTCTGACAAGTCCTATCCGTTCCGCTATGAGGGAAACGGCAACCAGCTTTTTGTTTTTGAAGCACCGATTGACCTTTTGTCCTTTATCTGCCTTTATCCGCAGGACTGGCAGACAAGGAGCTACCTTGCCCTGGGCGGCGTTTCGGGCAAAGCCCTTGACCGTTTTCTTTCTGAACGCAAGGACACCCGAAAAGTATTCCTCTGCCTTGACAGCGACACCGCAGGAAGTGAAGCCTGCACCCGACTGGCGCAGGACATTCCCGGCGAGATTGCCGTCATTCGCCTTGTCCCGGCAAGGAAAGACTGGAACGATGTTCTCCGTCAGCAAGGGGACATTCCCAGCCGCAAATTCATAGCCGAGACAATCACGCTGCGAGAGCTACCCACCGCCCAGCCTGTCCCCATGCTCCGCATGGCAGATGTGGAGCTGACGAGCGTGGATTGGCTATGGTTTCCGTATATCCCCTTTGGAAAGCTGACGATCATACAGGGCAACCCCGGCGAGGGCAAGACCTACTTCGCCATGCGTCTTGCGGCGGCTTGCACCAACCGAAAGCCCTTGCCCGGTATGGAGACACTTGAGCCTTTCAATATCATTTATCAGACCGCCGAGGACGGTCTGGGCGATACCGTTAAGCCCCGGCTGATGGAAGCAAACGCAGATCTTGAACGAGTGCTTGTCATTGACGATAGAGACACGCCGCTGACCCTTGCCGATGAGCGCATAGCAAGGGCAATCCGTGAGAACAACGCAAGGCTGGTTATCATTGACCCGGTGCAGGCGTTTCTGGGCGCAGATGTGGACATGAACCGGGCAAATGAAGTCCGTCCCATCTTCCGAAGTCTGGGAGACATTGCACAGGCTACCGGGTGCGCTATCGTGCTGATCGGACACCTGAACAAAGCCGCAGGAACGCAAAGCACCTACCGAGGATTAGGGTCTATCGACATTACGGCGGCAGTCCGCAGTCTGCTGTTTATTGGCAAGCTGAAGGACAGTCCCACAACAAGGGTGCTTATCCATGAGAAAAGCTCCCTTGCGCCGCCCGGACAGTCCCTTGCCTTTTCTCTGGGAGACGAGAAAGGCTTTGAATGGATAGGAGCTTATGACATTACCGCTGACGAGCTTCTTGCCGGGGCAGACACCGCCAAGACCGAGAGCAAGACCGCACAGGCGCAAATGCTCATTCTGGAACTGCTGGCAGATGGAAAGCGTATGCCAAGTGCAGAGCTGGAAAAGACGGTCAATGAGCGTGGAATTTCCTCACGCACCATGAGAACGGCAAAGAGCCGTATCGGGGATAGACTTGTGACCGAGAAAGACGGCACAGCATGGGTCTGCTATCTCCGAGACTGACAGCAGGAACACGGCAAGCGTGGCAAAGACGGCAAGGTTTTTATAGATACCTTAATGTTGCCGCCTTGCCTTGTTCCCTCATACCGACACCGCCCGATGATGAACAGTCACCGGGCATTTTTCATTTACAGGAGGATTTTGAATGAACAATACCGCAACCAACACCGCCACTTGCCCGACTGTCAGAAAGCAGATCGGAAAGACAACCTATATCGTCCGTGTGCATTTCAGCGAGACCGCAAAAGAGACGATGGAGGACAAAATCAAGCGTCTGCTCCGTGAGGAAGTCCGCAAAATGTGACTTCTTTGTGAATTTGATGAAAAAGTCCTTGACTTTTCGTCTCTGGCAAGACTGCTAAGTCGATTTTAATTTCCTGCGGCGCAAGGCTTGCGCCCTTCGACATTGCAGAGCTGCGGGAGCTGATGAGCTACGATGAGATGGAACTGGACACCATCGGAGACCGGAAGACGGCGCTGTTCGTCATTATTTCCGATACCGATGACACCTTCAATTTCGTCGTGGCGATCATGTATTCCCAGCTCTTCAACCTTCTCTGCGACAAAGCAGATGACGTTTACAACGGACGGCTTCCCGTCCATGTGCGCTGTCTGCTGGACGAGTTTGCGAACATCGGTCAAATCCCCAAGTTTGATAAGCTCATCGCAACCATCCGAAGCCGGGAAATCTCGGCGTCAATCATCTTGCAGTCCCAGTCTCAGCTCAAGACCATCTACAAGGATGCGGCAGACACCATCACAGGCAACTGCGACTGCACACTTTTTCTTGGCGGCAAGGAGAAATCCACGCTCAAGGAAATCAGCGAGGTGCTGGGCAAGGAGACAATCGACCTTTACAACACCTCAGAAACCCGTTCCAACAACAACTCCTATGGCTTGAACTATCAGAAGACCGGCAAGGAACTGATGTCTCAGGACGAGATCGCCGTCATGGACGGAGCCAAGTGTATTTTACAGCTTCGAGGCGTGAGACCTTTTCTCAGTAACAAATACGACATTACAAAGCATCCAAAGTACCGGCAGCTCTCCGACTATGATAAGCGGAACGCCTTTGACATCGAGAAGTACCGGCAGCACAAGCTGGTAGTCAAGCCCGATGACACATTCGACCTCTATGATATGGGCGAGATCGAAGCGGATTAAAGCCCCGTCGCTGCACTGCGCAGTGGGTACAGCCTGATGGCTCCCAAAGCAGAACAGCGACGGGGCTTCTTTTTTTATGCCCATTTTCAAAAATACACAACCAATCTTTTTCAAATCAAGGAGGAAAATCTATGGCTTTCATCAATCAGGCTGTCACGGTTCTTCAGACGCTCGTTATCGCCCTCGGCGCAGGTCTCGCAGTGTGGGGTGTTGTCAACCTCATGGAAGGCTACGGCAACGACAACCCCGGCGCCAAGTCTCAGGGCATCAAGCAGCTCATGGCTGGCGGCGGTGTGGTGCTGATCGGCACGACCCTCATCCCCCTGCTCTCCGGTTTGTTCGGCTAATCCACGGCAAGCCCAGCTTAACCGAAGGGTGGTGAAATATTGGGCAGCATTTTAGAAAAGATCGAACAGGCTCTCAAGGATATGCTGATCGGATGGATCGAGAGCAACCTGACCAATATGTTCACCGATGTCAACGAGAAGGTAGGAACGATTGCCGCCGAGGTCGGGCAAACTCCGTCCGGCTGGAACGGCGGCGTGTACCAGATGATCCGGGGACTATCCGAAAACGTGATAGTCCCCATCGCTGGTATCATCATCACCTTCGTTTTGTGCTACGAGCTGATTTCCATGATCACCGAGAAAAACAACCTTCACGACATGGACACTTGGATGTTCTTCAAGTGGTTTTTCAAGGCGGCTGTGGCGATCTATCTCGTGACGCACACCTTTGACATCGTGATGGCAGTATTCGACATCGGGCAGAACGTAGTTTCCGGTGCAGCCGGTGTCATTCACGGCAACACCAGCATTGATATTGATTCGACGATTGCGCAGATGCGTACCGGCATGGAGAACATGGGCGTCGGAGAACTGCTCGGTCTGTCAATAGAAACGCTTCTGATCAGCTTGTGCCTCAAAATCATGGCGATCCTCATTACGGTCATTCTCTACGGGCGCATGATTGAGATTTACTGCACCGTGAGTATTGCGCCTATTCCCATCGCAACCATGAGCAACCGCGAATGGGGCAGCATCGGCACGAATTATCTGAAAGGCTTGTTTGCTCTGGCATTTCAGGGCTTTCTCATCATGGTCTGCGTCGGCATCTATGCGGTGCTGATCAACGGCATGATCATCGCAGACAACATTCATTCGGCTCTGTTCTCTGTGGCAGCGTACACGGTCATTCTGTGCTTCTCGCTGTTCAAGACCGGAAGCCTTGCAAAATCCATCTTCCATGCGCACTAAGGAGGTCGGCAGCATGAAGAAGTACAGCATCATCTACGCCGATCCCCCTTGGGCGTATCGGACTTACTCCAAGAAGGGGCAGGGACGGTCGGCAGAAAGTCACTACCCGACAATGTGCATTGAAGACATCAAGGCACTTCCGGTCGGTGAGCTTGCCGCGAAGGACTGCGCCCTGTTCCTCTGGATCACGTTCCCGTGCCTCTGTGAAGCACTCGAAGTGCTGACGGCATGGGGATTTTCCTATAAGACCGTGGCTTTTGTATGGGTGAAGCAAAACCGTAAGAACGACGATCTCTTTACCGGCATGGGCTACTGGACAAGGGCGAATGCCGAAATCTGCATCCTTGCTACGAAGGGACATCCGAAGCGTGTTGACGCCGGTGTGCGTCAGGTCATCCTCAGCCACATTGAAGAGCATTCCAAAAAGCCGGATGAAGCGCGGGAGCGCATTGTTCGGCTCATGGGAGACCTTCCCCGCGTAGAGCTTTTTGCCCGTCAGTCTCCCGAAGGCTGGGATGTTTGGGGCAACGAGGTCGAATGCACGGCGCATCTTCCTATGGAGGAAACACCATGCTGCGGCTAAGACCCATCTCTCTTCGTGACGCCAACGAGTACGTCCGGCAGCATCACCGGCATCATAAGCCGGTTGCCGGTCACAAGTTTTCCATCGGCTGTGAAGCAGACGGTGAGCTGGTCGGCGTAATCATCGCTGGGCGTCCCGTCAGCCGGTATCTGGATGACGGCTTCACATTGGAGGTTACAAGGCTATGCACCAACGGGGCGAAGAACGCTTGCAGCTTTCTCTACGGCGCGGCGGCAAGAGCTGCTGCGGCTATGGGCTATAAGCGCATCATCACCTACACGCTGGAAAGCGAAAACGGTGCAAGCCTTCGGGCTTCCGGCTGGATTTGTCAAGGCAAAGCGGGTGGGCTTCGCTGGACAGGCAAGCGTCAGCCGAAGGAGGATCAATATCCCGCACAAATGAAGCTGCGCTACGAAAAGCAGCTTAGAAAGGAGGAAACAGTCAATGGCATTTGTTCCGGTCCCGAAGGATCTTAACCGCGTCAAAACGAAGGTCATGTTCAACCTGACCAAGCGGCAGCTCATTTGTTTTTCCATCGCTGCGGCAGTCGGCGTCCCGATCTTCTTTCTGGCAAAGGCGCATCTCGACTTGTCTACGGCGGCAATGCTGATGGTGGTGATCATGCTCCCGTTCATCTTCTTCGCGCTTTACGAGAAGGACGGTCAGCCCGCCGAGAAGTATCTGTACCACATCGTACAGTCCATGTTCATCCGGGACAAGGTGCGTCCCTACCGCACGAACAATCTCTACGCTGAGATTCAGCAGAAAATCAAAGAACAGGAGGAATTGCAGCTTGAACAACAGCACAGCAAAGGCAAAGCCTAAGATGACCGTCAAAAACGGCGTCGTTTACGGCGATGCCCTTTCCGCTCAGGAAAAGAAGCGGATCGTCATGCAGAAGAAAAAGGACAGGAAGGCAAAGAAAGTCCGCAAGTCCGCCCAGCAGACCATCCCCTATGTGGAGATGTGCCGTGACGGTATCTGCAAGGTGAACAGCCGCCTCTACACGAAGTCCATCGCCTTTGAGGACATCAACTACCAGCTTGCGCAGAACGAGGACAAAACTGCCATCTTTGAGAACTGGTGCGACTTTCTGAACTACTTCGACAGCTCAATCTTCGTCCAGCTCTCCTTCATCAATCAGAAGGCAAGTCTCAATGAGTTCCGCAAACGCATCAACATCCCGGCGCAGGAGGACGCCTTCAACGACATCCGCTCCGAGTATTCCGGTATGCTGCAAAGCCAGCTCACCAAGGGCAACAACGGACTGGTCAAGAGGAAGTACATTACCTTCGGCATTGAGGCAGACTCCCTCCGCACGGCAAAGCCGAAGCTCGAACGCATTGAAACCGACATTCTCAACAACTTCAAAACCCTTGGTGTGAGAACCGAGCTGCTGTCCGGCTATGAACGGCTGAAAGTGCTTCATGATGTGTTCAACATGGACACCAATGAGCCGTTTCGCTTTTCCTTTGACATGGTTGCTCGGACAGGACTCAGTACGAAGGATTTCATCGCGCCCACTTCCTTTGACTTCCGTGAAGGCAAGTGCTTCAAGATGGGCAGAACCATCGGCGCGGTGAGCTTCCTGCAAATCCTCGCGCCGGAACTCAATGACCGTATGCTTGCCGACTTCCTTGAGATGGACAGCAACATCACGGTCAATTTTCATATCCGGACGATAGACCAGGCGAAGGCAATCAAGAGCATCAAGATGAAGATCACCGACCTCGACAAGATGAAGATCGAAGAGCAGAAAAAGGCAGTCCGCTCCGGCTACGATATGGACATCATCCCGTCCGATCTTGCCACCTTCGGCGGTGAGGCAAAGCGTCTGTTGCAGGATCTCCAGACCCGCAATGAGAGACTATTCCTTGTGACCATCCTCATCATGAATACGGCAACCAACCGCCAGAAGCTCGAAAACGCGGTGTTCCAGACCGCCGCCATTGCCCAAAAGTATAACTGTGCGCTCAAGCGTCTTGACTTCCAGCAGGAGGAAGGGCTGATGTCCTCTTTGCCTATCGGCGTCAATCAGGTGGAGATCGAACGCGGACTGACCACTTCCAGCACGGCGGTTTTCGTGCCGTTCACCACGCAGGAGCTTTTTCAGGGCGGCGAAGCTCTCTACTACGGGCTGAATGCGCTGTCCAACAACATGATCATGGTTGACCGCAAGCAGCTCAAGAACCCCAACGGGCTGATCTTGGGTACGCCCGGTTCCGGCAAGTCCTTCTCCGCCAAGCGCGAAATGACGAACGCCTTCCTCATCACCGAGGATGACATCATCGTCTGCGACCCCGAAGCCGAGTATTTCCCCCTTGTTCAGAAGCTCGGCGGTCAAGTCATCCGCATCTCGCCGGTCAGCACGGATTACATCAATCCGCTGGACATCAACACGAACTACTCCGAAGAGGAAAACCCGCTGACGCTGAAATCCGACTTCATCCTCTCCATGTGTGAGCTGATTGTCGGCGGCAAGGACGGCTTGCAGCCGGTTGAGAAGACTATCATCGACCGCAGCGTCCGCATGGTCTATCAGGAGTTTCTTGCAGATCCCAAGCCGGAGAAAATGCCGATCCTTGAAGACCTCTACAACATTCTGAGAAATCAGAAGGAGCCGGAGGCACAGCGCATCGCAACTGCCCTTGAAATCTATGTTCACGGCTCTCTGAACGTCTTCAATCACAGAACGAATGTGGATGTCAACAACCGCTTCGTCTGCTATGACATCCGCGAACTCGGCAAGCAGCTCAAGAAGCTCGGTATGCTGATTGTACAGGATCAGGTGTGGAACAGAGTCACCATCAACCGCGCCCAGCATAAGGCAACGCGCTACTACATGGACGAGTTCCATCTGCTCTTGAAGGAGGAACAGACCGCCGCATACAGCGTGGAAATCTGGAAGCGTTTCAGAAAGTGGGGCGGCATTCCCACCGGTATCACCCAGAACGTCAAGGATCTTCTTGCTTCCCGCGAGGTGGAAAACATCTTTGAAAACTCGGATTTTGTCTACCTTCTGAATCAGGCATCCGGTGACCGGCAGATTCTCTCGAAGGCGCTGAACATCTCGCCCAGCCAGCAGAACTACATCACCAATTCCAACGCCGGTGAGGGGCTGATCTTCTATGGCTCAACCATCGTGCCATTCAAGGACGATTTCCCCAAGAACACGCAGCTCTACCGCATCATGACCACCAAGCCCGAAGAAACCGTACAGAATTAAGGAGGATTTTGAATATGAATAAGAACTTCAATCTTGAGAACGCCAAGAGCATCATCGCAGAAGCCAGCGGTGTCCCCGTAAACACCACGTTTGGCAGCATCACCAAGCCGATTGACCTTCTGCTTGAGGTCATCGACATGAGCGCCGATCTCATTGCCCTCATCCACGAGGAAACCGAACTGAAAAAGCACCATCGCGCCTACCTCCACGTTCATGAGGAACTGGAGGACTGCGCCGACCAGATGGCAGAGCGTATGCAGGAGATTTTCGATGAGACCACTGACTGTGTGATCAAGCTGATGAAGGATGTCCACGAGACGTTCCGAGTCCGCAAGCAGGAAGCGGCTGAGGACGATGCCGATACCGTCACCATCGCCAAGGAAGACTACGAAACCATGATCGACGATCTGCTCACGATGTCCGAAATCATTCAGTGCGTCGCAGATATGCGCACGCAGGATGTGAAGGCAATCCGCGAGTTCGGCAAGTTCGTCCCCGCCTTTGCCGCCTTTGAGAAGAACCGCCTGAGCCTCTATCGTGAGGCGGCGAAGGAAGCCGAGGAAATCTTCGACCGTTGGGCGGACGAGATTGACGATCTCGATGAGGACTACGAGCCGGACGAGTTCTTCTCTGACTGAGCCGTCCGGCTCTCAAAGGAAGGAGCTGATACCCATAGAGCTTGACATCATTCATACCGGCGATTGCCTTGAAATCCTGAAAACTCTGCCCGATGACAGCGTTCATTGCTGTGTGACGTCCCCTCCGTATTACGCGCTCCGCGATTACGGCATGGATGCTCAGATCGGCAGAGAGGCAACGCCGAAGGAATACATCTCGCGCCTGACGGAAGTGTTTACCGAAGTCAGGCGCGTTTTGCGTCCGGATGGAACGCTCTGGCTGAACATTTCAGACACCTACGCCGGAAAGGGCAATCAGGGTGATTTTAATGACCCGAAGAACCCCAACGGCAGAAACGGTCAGGCTGTGGCTCTCAACAACAAGGTTGAGGGCTGCAAGCCGAAAGACATGATCGGCATTCCGTGGATGCTGGCTTTTGCCCTCCGCGATACCGGCTGGTATCTGCGCAACGACATCATCTGGATGAAGGATAACCCCATGCCGGAGAGCGTCAAAGACCGCTGCGCCCGCTGCTACGAGCATATTTTCCTGTTCTCCAAGTCCAAGAAGTATTTCTTCGACTACAAGGCAATCTCCGAGCCGATTGCCCCCGCAACGGCAGAACGCCTCAAGCGCGGCATGAAGGGCGGCAACAAATACGGAAAGCCCGTTCCCGGTCAGCCTCAGCCGCAGTCCATCAACCGCCCCCGCGAGCATGGTGAGATCAAGGACAGTGACATCAATACGCTCCGCAACAAGCGCGATGTCTGGAAGATCAACACCGTCCCCTTCAAGGGCGGTCACTATGCCGCCTACCCTCCAAAGCTGGTTGAGACCTGTCTTCTCGCCGGTTGTCCCGAAGACGGCATTGTGCTTGACCCATTCATGGGAAGCGGCACAACCGGCATGGTTGCCGCGCAGATGGGGCGTCATTTCGTCGGCATCGAGCTGAATCCGGCGTACACCGAGCTTGCCTACAAGCGGATCGGAGGTGAAATCTGATGTCCAAGGAACCGGAACTCAAAGCCCGCGACAAGGTAGTTCTGCGGATGACGCGAGACGGCGCGGTCGAGAAAAACCTGACGGCTGGCACCGAGCAGCGTGTGTCAAAGCGGCTGGAAGAAGCAGAGTTGGTGAAGTCCGCTGAGACAGTCGCGCCTTCCGAAGCTCTTTCTGCGGAGGAACAGAAAAAGGTGCAGATGCGCCGTCAGCACTGTCAGTTTCAGGCGGAACACGCCGAGGATAACGACACACAGCCGCCCTCGGAAACGTCCGTCACAGAAGAGAAAAGGGCAGAAAATCCACCCCAGAATGCACCTGAACCGCTGCCCTCGGAAACGCCGTTCAATCCCCCTGTTTTGGAGCAGCACGGCGTTTCTTCGCATACCGGCACGGTGATTGCCGAAACGGTTGTCACCCACAAGCTGCGCAAGACCTCTGCGGTTGAAGCCGTTGATGCAGATGCCGTTCTCACTCAAGCGGCGGAGACTGCCTCTGCAAAGCCGCTCTCGGGCGATGCCGTCCCGCCCACGAAGCGGATGCAGAAGCTCGAAAGGAAGTCTGAGAAGGCACATGAGCGTCTGGATGCTGCCCGTGAAAAGCTGCCCACGCACAAGGTTCTCAAGAAAGAGCGTGTCTTTGATGAAGAGACCGGAAAGGGCAAAACCCGCCTTCATTTTGAGGATGCGCTGAAAAAGCCCAAGAGCAAAGGCAAGCTGCAATTTGAGGCAGATAAAACCGTCCGCAAGGTCGGTGACACCCTTGCTTCCGGCATTCACGGCAAAATCCATGAGGTCGAGCAGGAAAACTCGGCGGTTGAGGCGGCGCATAAAACAGAGATTGCCGCTGAGACCGCTGCGAGGCATTTCCGTCATCATCGGGAAAGCAGCGTCAACAAGCCTTATGAGAAGGTTTCCAAGCTGGAACACAAGGCGGATGCTGCGGATGCGAAGCTCCAATATGAAAGAAATCAGCAGGAGCATCCTGAGATGAAGAAGCAGAACATGAACAAGCACTACCAGAAGCAGAACATCAAGAAGGAATATGCCGCTGCACGGAATGCCGGTTCTCAGACTGCCGGGACTGCCACGAAGAATACCGGCAAGAAGCTCGGCGAAAAGGTGTCCGACAAGCTCAAGGAGTTCTTTGAGAACAACAAGAAGGTCTTCATCTGGATCGGCGTCGGAGTTGCCCTTCTCGTTTTGCTCGGTGCCGGTATCAGCTCGTGTTCGATGCTCACCTCTACCGGCTCGTCGGTTATCGCTTCCTCTTATCTCAGCGAGGATGACGCGATGCTCGGCGCGGAGGCGCAGTATTGCCGGATGGAGCAAGAGCTGCAAAGCTATCTGGATAACTATGAAGGCACTCATGACTATGACGAATATCACTTCAATCTGGATGATATTGAGCATGACCCCTATGTGCTGATCTCCATTCTCTCGGCTCTCCATGAGGGCGAGTTCACGCTGGATGAGGTGCAGGGTACGCTCCAAATGCTGTTTGAAAAGCAGTACATCCTCACCGAAGAGGTCATCGTCGAAACCAGATACCGCACGGAAACCGACACATGGACGGATGCAGACGGCAACACGCACACGGAAACCTACCGCGTCCCGTATGACTACTACATCTGCAATGTGAAGCTCGAAAACTTCAATCTCTCCCATGTCCCGGTCTACATCATGTCTCAGGAACAGCTCTCCATGTACGCAACGTATATGTCGGTGCTGGGAAACCGCGAGGATCTGTTCGGTGACTCTCCCTATGTGGACAAGTACATCACAAATCCGCCCGCCGACTACGATGTCAACCCGGAATACCTGAACGACGAGAGGTTTGCAACGCTGATTACCGAGGCGGAAAAGTATCTCGGCTATCCGTATGTGTGGGGCGGCTCCAATCCCGACACGTCCTTTGACTGCTCCGGCTTCGTCAGCTACGTTCTCACGAACAGCGGGCTTGTAAATACCGGGCGGCTGGGCGCACAGGGGCTTTACAACGTCTGTACGCCGGTTTCAAAGGCGAATGCACAGCCCGGTGATCTTATCTTTTTCGTCGGAACGTATGACACCCCCGGCGTGTCTCACGTCGGCATTTATGTTGGTGATGGGGTCATGATCCACTGCGGCGATCCCATTCAGTACACATCCATCAACTCTTCCTACTGGCAGCAGCATTTCTACGCCTTCGGAAGACCCGCCTATTAAAAGAAAGGAGTTTTGCATGAATCCCAAGTATCAGAAAGTCCTCTCCGACATCGAGAAGGCTGAAAAGAAGAAATCCGAAATCGAAGGTCAGCTCAAGGAGCTGTATGACAAGAAGACAGAGCTGGAAAACCTTGAAATCATCAATACCGTGCGCTCTATGGTGATGGACAAGGATCAGATCATGGCGTTCCTGTCTTCCATGAAGGGCGGCACCAAGCCCGCTGAAAATACGGAGGTAATCGACAATGCGTAAGAAGTTTCGTTTTCTGACCGTCCTTGCGGTCTGCGTCATGGTTCTGTCCTGCTTCTCGGTGACGGCGTTTGCCTATGCCGATGATACCGATCAGAACCTTCCGGTCACTGAGACAACCCAGCCGGAACAGCAGCCTGAAACCACACCCGCGCCGGAAAAGCCGAAGGGTGAGCCGATTGACGATGAGGGCAACGCCTACACCCGCGACTTGCTCTATGACAAGGCAACCAACAAGCAGTTCATCACTGTCCAGACGAAAAGCGGCAACACCTTCTTCATTGTCATCGACTACGATGCGCCCATCAACGAGGATGAGGAACAGTATCAGACGTACTTCCTGAACATGGTCGATGAGAGCGATCTGCTTGCGCTGCTGGATGAAGACACTGCGGCTGCGCTGACCACCTGTAACTGCAAGGAGAAATGCGCTGCCGGTCAAGTCAACACCGACTGCCCGGTCTGCAAGACCAACATGAGCGAATGCACCGGCACAGCTCTCGCTACACCTGAGCCGGACAAGGATGCGGAAACCGATGTCCCCGCGCCCAAACCCGAAAAGAAGTCCAACGTCGGCATGATCCTCGTCATCTTTGTCCTTGCCGGTGCTGCGGGTGCAGCCTATTACTACATCAAGTTCGTCAAGGGCAGAAAGCCCAAGGATGAGGACATGGACTTTTTCGACGATGAAGGCTACGAGGAAGAGCCGTACATCAACGAGGATGATGAGCCGCAGATTGCGGAGGACGCTGAAACGGATGGTGATGAAGATTGATCTTAGTCATTGCTGAAAAGCCCAGCGTTGCCCAGTCCATCGCAAAGGTTCTGGGCGCAACGTCCCGAAAGGACGGCTATATGGAGGGCGGCAATTACATCGTTTCGTGGTGCTTCGGTCATCTGGTGGAGCTGGCAGACGCCAGCTCCTACGATGAGCGGTATGCCAAGTGGCGGTATGACGATCTGCCCATTGTTCCGGAAAGCTGGATGTTTGAGGTCACGAAGGACAAAGCACAGCAGTTCAAGGTGCTGTCCGCTCTCATGAAGGACAAGCGCGTCACCGAGCTGGTCTGCGCAACCGATGCAGGGCGCGAGGGTGAGCTGATCTTCCGGCTGGTCTACAACAAAGCTGGATGCACCAAGCCCTTCAAGCGTCTGTGGATCAGCTCATTGGAGGACTCCGCCATCCGCGAAGGCTTCAACCATCTCCGGGACGGCAAGGAATATGACCGCCTCTATGAAGCGGCACTCAGCCGCTCGAAGGCAGACTGGATTGTCGGTATCAACGGCACCCGCCTTTTCACCACGCTCTATCACAAGAAGCTGGTGGTCGGGCGCGTCCAGACGCCAACCCTTGCAATGCTGGTGGAGCGCGACGGGAAAATCTCCACCTTCCAGAAGGAGAAGTATTTCAATGTCCACGTTGGTAAGGGCGATCTGACCGCCGATTTGGAAAAGGTCAAAACCAAAGAGGAAGCAAAAAGAATTGCGGCGGCTTGCGAGAAAAAGCAAGCCGTCGTTTCTTCTCTCAAGCAGGAAACGAAGACGGTCAATCCTCCGAAGCTATATGATCTGACCACCTTGCAGCGCGAGGCAAACCGATATTACGGCTTCACTGCCCAGCAGACGCTTGATCTCGTCCAGACGCTCTACGAAAAGAAGCTCCTGACCTATCCGCGCACGGACAGTCAGTTCATCACAGACGATATGGAGGACACTGCCCGTCAGGTCATTTCCATCGTCTGCCGTCAGCTTCCGCTTTTCTCCGGCGTTTCGGTCACTCCGGACATTGCCCGCGTAACCGACAACAGCAAGGTCACAGATCACCACGCCATTCTTCCGACCGTCCAGCTTGAAAAGCAGGATGTTTCCGCTCTCCCTCAGTCGGAACAGAAAATCCTCAATCTTGTCGGGATGCGCCTTCTGTGTGCAACCGGCGAGAAGCACACCTACGCGGAAACGCAGATCACGCTCTCCTGCGAGGGCTACGAGTTCAAAACCAAGGGGAAGACCGTCGTTCAAAACGGATGGAAAGCCATCGAAGAGCTGTTCAAGGCATCCCTCAAGACGAAGGAAAAGGACGATCCCATGAAGTCCCTGCCCGAAGTCCATGAGGGTGATGTTCTGGATAGTGTGTCCGCCAGCGTTACGGAACACTTTACGACGCCTCCGAAGCAATACACGGAAGACACGCTCCTGTCTGCAATGGAGACTGCCGGAAACGATCAGTTTGACGATGACACCGAGAAGAAAGGTCTCGGAACACCCGCGACCCGTGCCGGTATCATTGAAAAGCTGGTGAAATCCGGCTTTGCAGAGCGCAAAGGCAAATCCCTCATTCCCACGAAGGACGGCTGCAACCTTGTCTGTGTTCTGCCGGAACAGATCACCTCTCCCGCAATGACTGCGGAATGGGAAAACACGCTCATGGAGATCGAACGCGGCAATGCGGATGCAGACGCCTTCCTCAGCGGCATTGTCCAGATGACCGGGGATCTCGTGAAAGCCTACCCGTTCCTCTCCGATGCCGAAGCCCAGCGTTTCGGCACGGGCAAGGAGGAAATCGGCAAATGTCCCCGCTGCGGCTCTCCGGTCTATGTCGGCAAGGGCAACTTCTACTGCTCAAACAGGGAATGCTCCTTCTGCCTGTGGGAAGACAATAAGTTCTTTTCCAGTAAGAAAAAGAAGCTGACCAAGAAGATTGCAAAGGAGCTGCTGGACAAGGGCTGGTGCCGAGTGACCGGGCTTTACACGCCGAAGAAGCCTCAACTCTATGATGCGGTGATCCGTCTGGATGACAGCGGCGGCAAATACGTCAGCTTCAAGATGGAGTTTGACCGATGACTCGCCCGAAGTATGTTGCCTCTTGCAGCGGAGGCAAAGACAGCGTAGCGACGCTCCTGCTGGCTGCACAGCACAATGAGCCGCTGGACGAGGCAGTTTTCAGCGAGGTCATGTTTGATAAGGACACAAGCGGCGAAATCCCTGAACACAGGGACTTCATCTATGACCGGCTCAAGCCCTTCTGTGAAAAAGAGCTGGGCGTCAAGTTCACCATTCTCCATGCAGACAAGACCTACGATGAGGTGTTCCATCATGTCATCACCCGCGGACCGCACAAGGGCGAGGTTCGCGGCTTTGCATGGGCTGGTATGTGTGCAGTCAATCGTGACTGCAAAATCCCGCCAGTCCGCAAGTACAATGCCGCACTCTCGCCGGACACTGTGAGCTATGTCGGCATCGCGGAGGATGAGCCAAAACGCCTTGCTCGTCTGGATGGAATAACGAAGGTCAGTCTGCTTGCCAAATACGGTATGACCGAGGCGGACGCCTACAAGCTCTGTCAGGAACACGGGCTGCTTTCCCCAATCTACGCTCACTGCCGAAGAAACGGTTGCTGGTTCTGTCCCAACGCAAGCGACGAAGAGCTGTTGCACATGATTACAAAACACCCGGATATGTTTGACCGGCTGATTGAATGGGAGAACGAGGATAACATCTTCCATCGTCGGATGACGCGCAGAGAAACCCCATCTGAGGTAAAGGCTCGTTTACTGAGCAAATCCCAGACGGGGTTTTCTTCGCCCAAAAGCAAATAAGAAATGGAGGTTTGAGATGGCTGAAAACAAAAATGCACAGCAAGTCCGCGAGATTACGGACAAGCTGGAACAGGGCATCAAGGAGCTTTTTGAATCCGAGCGATTCAAGGAATACCTCCGCACGATGTCCAAGTTCTACAACTATTCCTTCAACAACACGCTGCTCATTGCGATGCAGAAACCGGAGGCAACCTATGTTGCCGGTTATACCTCGTGGCAGCGCAACTTTGACCGTCAGGTCATGAAGGGTGAAAAGGGCATCAAGATTCTTGCACCCGCGCCGTACAAGGCGCAGGAAGAGCGTGAGAAGATTGATCCTTTGACGCAGAAGCCGGTGATTGGCGCAGATGGGAAGGCTGTCACGGAAACGGTTGAGGTCCTGCGTCCTGCCTTCAAGGTGGTAAGTGTCTTTGATGTTTCCCAGACGGACGGCAAGGAGCTTCCGGACATTATCGTCGATGAGCTGAAAGGCACCGTCGAAAACTACGAGGCGTTCTTCGACGCGCTCAGGCAGGAATCTCCCGTCCCTATTTCCTTTGAGGACATTCCGGGCGGTGCAAAGGGATTCTTCTCGCCGGTTGAAAGCCGCATTGCCATTCAGGAGGGCATGAGCGAAATCCAGACGGTCAAAACCGCCATTCACGAGATCGCCCACGCAAAGCTCCACGCCGTCAAGCCGGATGAGAAAGCCGCGCCAGAAGATAAGAAGGATCGGCACACCAAGGAGGTTGAAGCGGAAAGCGTTGCCTACACCGTCTGCCAACGGTACGGCATTGAAACATCGGACTACTCCTTCGGTTACATCGCCGGTTGGTCATCCGGCAAGGAAACCAAGGAACTGAAAAGCTCTCTGGACACCATCCGCAAGACGGCGGCTGAGATGATCGAGGGCATTGACGCCAAGCTCAAGGTGCTGCTGGCAGAGAAAGCACAGTCCGCAGAGATGGAAGTCGAAGCTCCCGTAAAGGAAGCTGTTTCGGAGGAAAAGCCGGAAGTCCCCATTTACCGCGAGACGGCGAATTACGCCTATGAAGCCGGTGAGATGGACGCATATCGTGCTTCTCTCGCCGCAAACGTGGAATGCCGCCGTGCGATTGAGGCGGCAATCAGTTCTAACTACGGAGACAATCGGCTGGATGCGGATGCTGCCGTGAAAAGCGTCATTGAGCAGTTCTCTCCGGAGCGCGTCCGGTATGTCCTCGCAAACACCATCCAGCAGAAAGACTCTGACGGGCGTATTCCGCAGCCCCTCAAGGAATGGACGAAGAGCGTTGAGGTCTGTCCGGAGAATGCCTCCCGCTTCCTTGTGGATAAACCCAATCCCGGACTGACCGCCCTTTTCGTCGATGCGTTCCGCCAGCAGACCGAAGCTCAAAAGGAAGTCACTTCTGAGAAAACAGAGGAAAGAGACCCGGAGGTCGTTGCATGGGAAAGCGATGAGATTACCTCTATTGAGGTAAAAACCGTGGAGGTCAAGCCTCCCGTTGTCCCCTTGCCGGAGGAAGCAGCGCAAGCACCGAAGGCACACCGTCTGACCGCCGAAGAGAAGGAAATCAAAGCCGCCGTCATGGACACGCTCAAGGGGCAGATTGCCTATAACAACGACGGAATGCGGGCGTCCTATCGCGCCTCTAACCATTCCTTCAATCTGCTGGCACGGAACGGCGTCAGGATCGAGGGCAACACGGTTACGCAGAACGGTGAGCCGCTGTTCAAAATCCATCGCCGTCATGCGGCGAGGAAAACACAGGGCTGCTATCGTGAGCTGCTGCCGACGCTGGAATACGTCAAGCAGGAGCAGAAGCAGGAAAAACCCTCTATCCGCGATCAGCTCAAAGCTGCCGCAAAACAGCAGCCGGAGAAGAAGTCTCCGGTCAAATCCAAAACGCACGACATGGAGTTGTGAGAAAGGAGACGCATGAAGAAATACACAGACGTTGACATCATCGCGGAGCTGCAGAAGCTCGTGGACAGTCATGTAGACAGCTACAAGGAAGACTTCGACATCGACAAGCGCATCATCCGCCGCGCTGCCGAAAGCCAAAATCCCGAAGACAAAACACTGATGTGGTTCTGCCGTCCGCATGGAACGCACTGTCTCAACGAAAATCAGGTCTTCATTCAGGGGACGCGGGATCACAACACCTTCCGCTTTTACGCGGAACAGACCTACGACGAGTGCATTGCCCGCGTTATTGTCCCGAAAGCCGTTAAGCGCGGCAAGGTCTTCGGAGATGCCTTTGAGATCAACTACCGGGAACAGGCGGCAAATGTGGCGCAGAACTCGATTGCGCCGGATCATGACCGGCTGACCTTCGCAGACGGCTATGTGCTGGACGCACCCTGCCGCAGCAGCTTCGATGCAGCAATGTCTCTGGTCGGTGAGCATGGCGGCGTCAAAACCTACCAGACGCTCCCGAAGGACGCGGATGCTCTGGCGGAAGTGCTGTCCAAGCAGAAAAGCCGCCGTGACAGACTGCCGGAGGCAGAGAGGACAGAGGTGCTTTCGCCTCTGTCCATCTCTGAACTCCGCAAGTACGAAGCGGTCAAAAAGGCGCATCCGGACGCGCTGGTTTGCTTTGCTCAAAACGGCTATTTTGAGCTGTACGGCAAGGACGCAGAGAAAGCCGCGCCCTTGCTCGGCACGAAGCTCCTTGAGAAGAAGGTACGCGGCAAGCCCTCTATGCCGGTGACGGGCTTCCGTGAAGCTGCGTGGGTAGCAGCTTCAAAGAAGCTCTGGCAGTCCGGCGCGGATATCTTTCTCAGCAAGGACGGCGAGACCTTTAAGGAACTCAAAGCCGCAGATTACATTCCTGTCGGCGCGACGCTGAATATGGATGGCATCAAGTGCAGGATTGACGCGGTTGATTTTGCCGCTGATGAAGTCCGGCTGACCAACATTGAGGACAAGAACCGCCCCGTCCGCTTTTCGGAAAGCATCCAGTATGTCCGCTTGTATGTGGAGGATGCCGGTATTGCCGTCTATGACACCGTTCCGAAGAAGCCCGCTGCCCGTGAATCCATCCGCGACAAGCTGAAATCCGCGCAGAAAGCCCCGCCGCCCCACACACCGAAGCCGCAGAAAAACAAAGGAAAGGATATGGAACTCTGATATGAAGAATTTTACCGTGGAAGAAATCAACCTGATGTGCTGCTTCAACACGTCCAGCCGCAAGCGGCTGATCGACGATATGAAGGGCGTCACCCTGAACGACATGGACGGCGAGATCGCAGAGCTGATGTATAAGACCATCCGGAAGCTCGAAGCCATGACGGACACGGAGTTTGAGAAACTGTATATCATGCCGGACGGCATGGTAGATGACTGAAAGGAGGATGCCTATGCCCGTATTAGACGGTGATTTTGAAGCCTTCGTCACGAACCTTGGCAAGTACAACGAGGGTATGCTGGTCGGTGAGTGGGTGAAGCTGCCCACCACAGAGGAAGAGATGCAGAAGGTCTTTGAGCGCATCGGGATCGGCAAGCAGGATGATTTCGGTCAGCCCTACGAAGAATGGTTTATCACTGACTACGAATGCCCGATCTATGGCGTTCAGAAGATGCTTGGCGAGTACGAGAGCCTTGATAAGCTCAACTATCTCGCCGCCTTGATTGACGAGCTTTCCCTGAGCGATCAGGAAAAGCTCGTTGCCATTATAGAAGCCGGGTGCGATGAGGTCAGCGACATCGACGATCTCATCAACCTGACGTTCAATCTGGACTGCTACGACATCATGCCCGGTATCAACGACGAATCCGATCTCGGCTATTATTACGCCCACGAAGCCGGTATCTACTCCGAAAAGGATCTCGGACCTCTGGCAAATTACATCGACTATGAACGCTATGGGCGAGACATTGCGATGGATGAGCAGGGACGCTTCACCGATGAGGGCTATGTCCGTGTCGCAAGCGAACGCTGGGACAGGCAGTTTAACGGTGAGCTGGATGATATTCCCGACGAATACCGGATCACCGGCTCAGGGGAAGCCGCCGAGCGTGACAGCACTATTGCAGTTCTCGTCGTTGAGCCGGGAAAGGAGCCTTATGTGAAGGAGATTGACTCCGGTCTGGAGTCCTTGCAGCATGAGGTCGGCGGCTACATCGAGGCGATTTACCCCTACGAAGACCCGGTTGCCTTAGTCTGCAACGAGGAAGGCAAACTGGAAGGTCTGCCCCTGAACCGCGCTCTGCGTGATGAGGACGGTGACATCTACGATGTTGTTGCCGGAACATTCATGGTAGTTGGCTTGACGGATGACAGCTTCGGCTCTCTGACCGTAGAGCAGATGCAGAAGTTCTCTGACCATTTCAAGGTTCCGGAGCAGTTTGTCAAGCTGGGCGATAAGATTGTGGCGATCCCCATGATCTCGAAGGAACAGCAGAAGCAGGAGAGCATCGAACAGAAAGACTTTGAGATGAACGCTGATACCTCCGGTCTGGCGGTTGCCGGTCACATCGGGACGTGGCACACCATTGACCGGCACGAGGTCGGCGGTCACAGCTTTTATTTGATGGAGCATGACACCTACGGCGACGAGGCGGCTTGCATCATCGTCGATGATCGCGGCAAGCTCGTCCTTGATGATGTCTACAATGGCTTTGACGATGACACGCTCCGCCTTCTCGACCTTGAGGTCAAGGAAGTGCCGGAAATGCCCGATCCTACGCTCTCCGTTCAGGATATGAAGGACTATGGCTACGCATGGGCTGGCGTTCTTCCCGCCGGTCAGGAGGCGGCTGAAAAGGCGATGGAGAAGGGCTGCGAGATTTACCGTCTCTATTCGGATAACACCGAGGGCTTGTGCGTAGATGCCAAGGAGATTGCCGACCATGCGGCAAAGGGCGGAATGCTCGGTATCAGCAAAGAAAGCTGGATGGCAGCTCTTGAGAAGGAAAACTATCTCAAGGCGGCAGAGATGACGATGGAGGATGACTACGGCATGATCGATGGGATCATCAACAACGGTCCGAAGGAGGACAAGACCGCAGAGGTCAAAGCCCCCGAAACCGGCGAGAAGTCCTCCATCATGGACAGACTCGAGTCTGCAAAGGCTGTAAAGCAGAAGGAATGCCACTCCGCAGAGTGTGCGCTCACCCAAAAAGCACAAAGGAGAGATTGAGCTGTGAGCAGAAGTCAGAAATGGCGGCAGGAGTGGTCGTTCTTCATCGGGGACAGCGGACGCCGGAAGTATAACCGCTTCTGCGTCCGCTGCGTCCATAGCTGCAAGCAGAGCTTCCGTGCGGATCTCATCGCCTGTCCGCACTTCTCCCGCAAGGCATCGCGGTGTAGACAGTTAGGGGTCGAAAAAGTCTGTGATTGCAAGCCTCAGAGCGACGAGGAATGACCGCCAAGTGTGATTTTATTCCCCGCACAGTTCCAGCAATAGAGCGAGAATAAGTGTCGATTTCGGCACTTGTTTGAATGCCCGGAAAACGAACCAAAAGCCTCTGTCGATGCCCAGTTTGGGTGTCGGCAGAGGCTCTTTTTTTATGACATATTATGACATATTCAAAATAGCGGACAGCAGCTCTTGAACCTGTTGCCGGTATTCCGGCTTTATATCCGAAATACGTCTGGCAAGCGCAAGGGCTTCCGCTTCTGGCTCATCGGTCCCAAAGATAATTCGGTCCGCACTGACGCCCAGCAAACGGCAAAGACGCTGCAAGGCTTCAAGAGAAATACCGGAAGCACCACGCTCAATAGCGCTCAGGTGATTCGGCGTCATGCCAAGCATTTCTGAGAGCGTGTCCTGCGTATAGCCCGCCTGTTCTCTTGCCACTTGAATATTGCCGCCGATTTCAATATTGATGTCCTTCTTCTCTCGCATAGCCTCACCACCTTTGCATTTAGTGTACCTAACGGCGGTGTCATTATCCACGGCACGCTGTCGTTAATTTTACTAACGACAATGCGTTGACTGTCCGTGATGAGGGTGATAGAATGGAGTTACCTACCAAAAGAGTGAAAGAAGGGGTGTCATGTCGCGCATTATTGAGTTTAGAAAGTCTGCTCAAAAAGCTGAAAAGCAATCCGTTCAAGGCAAGACTTGTGCGTTTACCGGTCATAGACCGCAGAGTCTTCCGTTCGGCTTTGATGAATCCGATAAGCGTTGTACTTCTTTGAAATCTGTTATGCGGGATCAGATTGTAGCACTCATCGAGAACGAGGGCGTCACGCATTTTATTACCGGCATGGCTCTTGGCGTCGATATGTACGCTGCGGAAATTGTACTCGATTTGAAATCAAAATACCCTCACATTACTCTGGAAAGTGCAATCCCTTGTGAGACACAAGCGATCAAATGGTCTGTGGCTTCACGGGAACGGTATTATAATATCGCGGCAAAGTGTGACAAGGAGACCATGCTGCAACGGGAGTACACGTCGGACTGCATGGACAAGAGAAATCGGTACATGGTCGATCACGCCGATTATATTCTCGCAGTATGGAATGGATGTCCCAGCGGTACCGGGAATACCGTGAGATATGCCCACAAAAAGGGCAAGACCGTCATCGTCATCAATCCGGTTTCCCTTGATGTCACGCGGGAATAAGGCAAAAAAATCCCTTCTGAATCAAGCGTTGTGAAAACCGTGAAGTATTTCCCGATAGCGAATACCCATTGCACTGCTCAGTGATTATTGGAAACGTGTACGGCGTATGCTGCCCAGTGAACATCTCCATGGAACACATCGAATTTTCGCGGCATCGCAAAACGGAAAGTGTCACCTTATGGACAGTCCATTGCCGAGGGAAAAATAAATCGCTGGAAACGGGAACGCCCCCGGCACTGTGCGTCTGGCACAGTGTCGGGGGCGTTTTTCCGTGTCTTAGTTATGAGCCAGTTCATTTAGGAGCAGCTTTCGATAGTCCACATCCAAGATGCCGCGATGGAAGTCCATCAAACGGTGTTCGTCGAACAGCTTTTCACAGAGCTTGGTCAGCGGATGATTCATTAGCTTTGCAGAAATGCCAGTCTCGTTGAAAAACCTTGCCCATGTGAAGACCTCTTCTAAATCCTCCTGCCCAAGCGTGGCAGGAATGATAGCGTTGCAGAGACGGACAATGGGGCTGTCCGCAAATCGCTCTGCGACTTCCTCCGGTGTGCATTCATAGCGGTCACAGTCAAAGGAAAGCGCATCCTCAATTTTAAGATAATTTTCGGTTTCATCCCGCGTCAAGGTTATGGTGTAGTCTCCCATACCGGACGGCACATCAATATTCTCCATGACATCAAGCTCGAAACGGGAGCCGCCGATGATCGCTTCAAAGGAGAAGGACTGACAGATTACTGCTGGGTTTTTGTCTATCTTGTCCTCATTCAGAAATGACAGCGGATTATACTCCGTCAGTTCCCAGCCGATTTTACCTCTCTCTGTTTGCTCGGCAATCTGCTGGATCAGATGTTGTTCTTCTTCGTGCAGATTTTCATTGTACAACATGATACACCTCCGTTTTCTGATTGTCGTTTTTTGGGGGGCTGCTCTATGTTTCCGAAGAGACTGCCGTTTGTATCATCATTCCTTGGCTGAGGGCAGACCTTCGTAAAACTTCCTAAGTTCGCCCAAACTGCTTGTCCGATTTTTGATAGGCAGGGAGTCCCATGTAATGTCATGATAGCGTTCCGGCGGCTCGTCCCGCAGTCTTCGGTCGATAATGCAGACAATGCCGGTGTCTGTGAAATTGCGGATCAATCGCCCGATACCTTGCTTGAGCTTGATAATCATTTCGGGAACGCGGACATCCATCAGGGCATCCTTTGCGACGGAACACTTATACTCGATAATTGGATCGGGGACAGGGAACGGAAGCCGGAAAATGATGACATTGGAAAGGCTTTTTCCTTCAATGCTGATTCCTTCCCAATATGCACCCGTCCCCAGAAGTACGGAGTTCGTATCTTCCTTAAACTCAAGCAGCACCTTGTCCTGCGACGATCCCGGCTGCTGCATCAGGATTTTGTACGGAAGATTTTTCTCACTGAGAATGGAGTAGACCTCTTCCATGTCGGTCTTTGCCGTAAACAGCACGAGTGCCTTTCCATTGGAAATGCTCAGGATCTCAAGCAGCCGCTCCACACCCTTTTCAATGAAGGCTTCATGTTCTCTGGTCGGGTGCGGGAGATCGTCGCAATAGTAGATCATGGCGTGTTCATCGTATGGATATGGGGAAGGCTTTGGCTCGGATAAGCAGCCGCGATCACCAGCGGGAAAGCCGGTATTGCTGATAAAGTAAGAATACTGTTCTTCCAGAGACCCGCTCGTGGCGTTCGTCAGCGTGGCAGAGGTCAAGATGGTTCTTTCATCACCATTGAAGTATAGGCGGCTCACAATTTCTTTTGTGTTTTTAGGGCAATAGACGAGTTCCGTGTTGCTGCCGTGCTGCTCAATCCAGATCAGCATATCATCTATCCGGTCAAGAAGCTCTGAAAGGGACTCGCTGACGGCATCCAGATCATCAGAGGCAGCAAAGGAACGGTTGTTTCTGAAATCCATGCTGGAATAAATCTGAATGCTGGACGAAAGGTTGTGTATGGCGGCGTTCATCTCGGTAAGCAGTTCAATCGCACTGCCGCTTTGGTCAAAGAAAAAGCGGTCAGCGTAGCGCATATCCTGATCTGCATCGTCGATCTGCTTTTGAACTTGTGCTTTCAGGCAGTTATAGAAGGCGATGATTGCGCTCTCTGCCTCTCGCTTTTCACCGGACACACTGCTTTGGTCAGAGGGTCGCAGTTCATAGAATGCGCTTTTAATCATTCCAAAGAGCATACCTTGCCCGAAACGCTCCGTTGTGGCACTCCGCACCTTATCATCCAAGTTGTGCGCTTCATCCACGACAAGCAGATCAGCGGCGGCGTTAATCAGTCCGTCCTGCCCGCGTCGTAGTTTCATGAGATGCTGGGTAAGAAAGTCCTGATTGCACAGAACAACACCGTCCGTGTATTTTAACGATGCACGGACCTTGTAATACTTGCATTTCTTTTCGCAGGAGCCGCAATTCTTCATGCTGAACCGCTGCACGTTTACCTTGTCCCAGACGCCTTGCGGCAAAACCTCCGGGAAATCCTTGCGTTCCTCATACCCCTGCTGGATTCCTTCTTTGAGCGCGTCCGGTGGGTCTGCTTTCGGGTCACACATATACTCGTCTGCGCGTTTGTTGCAGAGATAATGGGTCTGTCCTTTTGCGAGGATGACATCTCTGTTCAGCCCAAGAAGGGGCATTACCGCGTGGACATCGCGCCAGAGCTGTTCTTGAAGCGCAATGGTCGAGGTTGCGATGATGACCGGCTTGTTCATGCGTTTGCTGTACAGCAGCACCGGCACAAGATAGCCAAAGGACTTGCCAATGCCCACGCCAGCTTCAATCGCAAAGTGCTGGTCGTTTATGAGGGCGTCCACAATCTCAAATGACATATCCTGCTGTCCTTCACGCATTTCCAATCCATGCTGCGGGGCTTCATCCCAAAAGAAGGTGCTGACTTGCTCACTCATGGAGTACAGCTCTGCTTTTCTGCGCTTTTTCCGTTCCTCCGATGTATTGAATCCAAAATAGAATCTGTTGTCCATCCACATTCCTCCCGGAATAGAAACCAAGGCTATCCGCGTTTCAGTTCAATGCTGACGTTTCCGTTCTCGTCGATGGTCAGCGTCATGTGCTTGATGTGCTTCTCATAGAACTGCCGCCGCTCTGCGGGAGACATTTCGATCCTCGTGTTTCGCAGAGCTGCATCAAACATATCGTTGACGTTCAGGTGAACGGAGTTGTCAATCCAGCGGTACATCTCCTTGAACAGTGCGTTTTTCTTGATGTCCTCGCTGTTGCCGGAGTAGAAGTCATCCAGATAGCAGTAGAATATCCCGGATTCTGCAAGTGCTGCCTTCATATCCGGTCCGCATTTTTCCCGCTCAATCATGACAAGGAATCTGGCATCCGGTAAGGAAGAGATCAGCCCCCAGTAGTCGGAATCGCTTGAGACGATGACGAAGGAATCCACTTGCTTCTGGTAGTGTTCCTGACAGGCTCTTGCGGTGAGCTTGATGTCTACCAGTGATTTGTTCTGCTTGATCCGCTCAATCATGATATGCTCAACGGGAATGCGGGTGTAGTTTTCAAGAATCCGCCATGCCGTAGCGGTGTGTACGTCATCAAAGAGAATGATCGCCGTAATCTTTTGCATGACCTCATAATCAAGATTTTTGAGCGTGGCACACAGTTTGTACGGGTCGGAGTTTTCGCAGTCCACCACCAATACGGTTTTCTCGCTGTCATCTATGAAGTCGTAGATATTGTTTTTTACAAAAGCCCCTGCATCAGAGACTTTACTGTATTCCGTGAAGGCGTCGCAATGCCATTGATAAAGCAGGGTAGCAAACTTCTTATCATTATAGAGGACATTACCCTCGTCCATCGGTACCCAGTTGATATACATTTGATAGGGGTAGTAGGAGAGACTTGCGTAATAAATATCGGCAGCATCTTTCGTTCCGTCCTCTGTCAAACCGTTTGGCATGATGAACAGCTCTTTTATGTACGCCCAGTTAATCCAGATTGGAAAGAGGCTCTTGCAGTTGTTAATGCGGTCTGAAATCAGCCGGTTGATCTCGATAATGTGGTGGCAGAGCTTTGTACTCGACTTTTTTATAAAGCTGATTCCGTCATTTGAAAGCTGCTGCATACTGGAAGCCGGGATGATCTCTGGCATTGAAAGCAGCCCTCGATACTCCATTCGCATGATGTCATTTATTTTCCGGTAGTTGCGCTCAATGGCGGTGCGGATGATACATAGATTACGAATGATACGGGCATTTTTATCCTGTTCAAGCCGGTTGTATATCTCTATCTTCGGCGGCTCGTGTTCATTTTGGAAAATACGAAGCGGGACGCCGATCAGGTAAGCGACCTTTGACACAAGCTCATAGGTGCTGTCTTTGTAGGCAATCTGTTCTCCGGCATATTCGATTCCATTCAACATGACTGAATTGCCCATGATCTACTCCTTTCTCGTAGGGGAGTTAAGCGGTCATTACATTGTCCGTCCACATCTCACACTGGCTCATGACAGTCTGGACAGCATCATCCATACCCTCTGGAGGATATTTGTGTTTTTTCAGCAACCTTTTGACCAGGCGGCGCATTCCAGCTCTTGCGCTCTCTTTCTTTTGCCAGTCTATTGTCTGGTTTTTGCGAAGCAAATCTGTCAGTTCTTTCGTGATAGCAATAAGCTCGTCATGCTCGTAAAAGTCCTTGATTGCTTGCGGCTTTGTGAGGGCATCATAGAAAGCAAGCTCGTCCGCTGTCAATCCGAGTTTTTCACCCTCGGCGGCAGCAGCGGCAATGTCTTTCGCCAGCTTGAGTAATTCTTGAATGACTTCCTCGTTGGTCAGCATTCCGTTCAAATAGCGGTTCATTGCGTTCTGAATGATTTCGGAGAACTTTTCAGACTTGACAATATTTGTTCGACGGTAAACAGAGACCTGTTCGGAAATCAGTTTTTTCAAGAGTTCGACTGCAAGATTCTTCTCCTTCATGTTTGCCACTTCTTCAAGAAACTTCGGATCGAACAACGAAAACTCAGTCTGGACATCGGAGAAGAGGTTGATAACACCTTCGCTCTTGATGCTGTGCTTCAAAAGCTCGTTAATGCGCTCATTTACTTCCGGAAGCGTAAACTTCTTTCCGGTACCGCCTGAAACCAAGCGCACGGTCATTGTTCTTACGGACTCGAAGAAAGCTGCCTCCATGCGAGTTTGCTCGTCTACCAAGCTGCTGCACAGCGAAAGTGCCTGCTTGAGAAGCAGGGCTTCTTTGATAAACACATTCTGTGTCTTCTCATGGTCGGGAAGCTCGTACTCTGCAACACTCTTGCCGAGTATGAAGTTCACTCCGCCGCTGATGAGCTTCGCCCTGTCGAGGTCGCTTCCGGTCATGAATTTCTCATAACTGAATCCGTGGAACAAATCTCTGCAAATAGAGAGCTTTTCAAGGAACTTCGGATATGCAGCCTTGCTTACATCTGTATCACCATAGTTCTTCTTGTCTCTGGCAGTATAGTCGTTCATTGCCTGTTTCAGTGCAGCCGCAATACCGACGTAATCGACAACCAAACCGCCTTCTTTATCTTTGAAGACACGATTGACGCGGGCGATAGCTTGCATCAGGTTGTGTCCAGCCATCGGCTTATAGACATACATCGTAGCAAGGGAGGGAACATCAAAGCCGGTCAGCCACATATCCACGACGATGGCGATTTTCAGCGGAGAGTTGTTGTCTTTGAATTTCCGCGCCATATCGTCCTTATGAGCTTTGTTGCCGATAATCTCACGCCATTCTTCGGGATCGTTATTGCCTTGCGTCATGACCACTGCAATCTTTTCCGTCCACGCTGGGCGTAGCTCAAGAATGCGCTTATAAATCTTCATTGCTATGGGACGCGAATAAGCAACGATCATCGCCTTGCCGGTTAGGATATTCTCACGGTAATTCTCGTAATGATCAAGAATGTCATTTACCAAGGAATTGATCGTCTGGTCGGCACCGAGGATTGCTTCCATCTGACCAAGTTCCTTTTTGCTCTTTTCAATGACATACGGATCGGCGTTGTCAGCCATAATGTCATACTCATTATCGATCAGATGGAGGGTGTTCTCGTCGAGTTTCAGGTGAATCACACGGCTCTCGTAGTAGACGGGTCTGGTCGCGCCATCTTCAACTGCCTGTGTCATATCATAGATGTCGATGTAATCACCGAAGACCTCTCGTGTACTGCGGTCTTTTGTGGAGATCGGTGTTCCGGTGAATCCAATGTAGGTCGCATTAGGAAGCGTGTCTCTTATAATGCGGGCAGTGCCGATAACGGTTTTCGCCTCGACTTCGCCGTTGTCCTTCTGCTTGACCACAACCTTCTCATTGAGACCATATTGCCCACGATGCGCTTCATCAGCCATCACGATAATGTTCCGACGCTCCGAAAGAGCTTCGTTGCTTTCTTCAAACTTCTGCATGGTCGTGAAGATTATGCCGTTTGCCTGTCTGTTTGCAAGCAGTTCTTTCAGATTCTTGCGGCTCTCAGCGTGCTGCGGCGTTTGCCGGAGGAAGTCCTTGCAGCGGGCGAATTGTCCGTAAAGCTGGTCGTCCAGATCGTTACGGTCGGTAATGACAACGATAGTGGGGCTTTCTAACGCTTCTTGCAGATAATGAGCATAGAAGACCATAGACAACGATTTTCCGCTGCCCTGTGTATGCCAGAAGACGCCACCCTTACCGTCCGTCACGGTTGCGTGTTTTGTAGACTCAATCGCCTTTTTGACTGCGAAATACTGATGATACCCGGCGAGTATCTTGAAAGTATTCTGTCCATCCACATTAAAGCAGATGAAGTTTTTCACGATGTCAAGGAAGCGGGTCTTCTCAAACAGTCCTACAAAGAATGTGTCAAATGATGCGTGTTGCGTATTCTCATAGCTGCCGTCTGTTGTTTTCCACTCCATAAAGCGGTCTTCGCCGGACGTGATTGTACCAGCCTTTGAAGTGGTCAAGTCGCTCATGACACATACCGCATTATAAATGAACATAGAGGGGATCTCATACATATAGTTCCGGAGCTGGCGGTATGCTGCGGAAGCATCGGTTTCTTCGCGGGACGGAGACTTCAACTCCACAATGACGAGTGGGAGACCATTGACAAAGAGAATCACATCTGGTCTTTTTTCGGAGTTCTCAATGAAAGTCCATTGATTCGCAACTGTGAACTCGTTACTGGCAGGATTTTTGAAGTCTACAAGGTAAACAAGGGTAGAGCGTTCTTCACCCTTGTCATAGTATTTTACCGGGACTCCGTTTTGGAGGTAGTCCATAAAGACCATGTTCTTCTGCAAAAGCGTTCCGGTTTCAAAGTTCTTGAGCTTATAGATTGCCTCCGTCAGAGCGTCCATAGGCAGGCTCTTGTTGATCCGCTGCAAGGAAGGTAGCAGAACATCCTCATAAAGCGGCGAGTGATAATCGCGCTCCACGTCCGGTCCATAGATATAGTTATAGCCCAGTTCTTCATTGAGAAGCTGCAAGACAGCGTTCTCGTAATTTGATTCTGTAAAATATCCTGCCATAGTTTGTCACTCCCTTTTACGCCAGACTCGCCCCGAACTGATCCAGCGTGTTTTCTGCATCTCTGTCAGTGACGGGCTTATTCATCGCTTTTTCAATTAGGTTTAGAAGGCTTTTTGCTCTGTCGATGAAATAGCCATTGAAGTCATCTGCCTTCAATTCTGCATAGTTGATAAAGTGCGATTCCACCCGTGCTTGCAACTCATTCTCGGTCAGTCCATCAACCTTCTTTAGAATTGCCCCCAGATACTCACTCGGCGCATTTCCGCCAATCGAGCGGTTGGTGGCTGGAAGAATCGGGGTCTTGTTAATGATGGAATTATACCGTTCGCGCTTGATGCCCATTTTCTCGCAATATGCTTCGGGGAATATATGGTGAATATCCGGAGACTCAAGCATACTGTTTACAATGTCAATCGTCGTGTTGTTCATAAAGTCACGACACTTCTCCTTGTAAAGAAGAGCCATTATACCTTTATATGCCGCGCTCAAGCGAGTTTGAAGGGTTAGCAGCCGCGTAGAAGAAAAGACTGCGCTGTTAATCGTGTGCATTGCATTCGGACGTCCATTGACCTCTTCAACCATGTCCTCAATGTCATAGGCATAGCGGGTTTCGTTCGCACCGCCATACATCTCACCCAAAATCCCGCACCAATACCACCGAGAAAGAGTTTTGATTGTGTTTGGCTCATTGCATTTGGATTTTCCGAGAACAGCGCAGATTGCCGCAAGTGGAATCAACTGCGTTGTATAGGGCAAATCTCTTTGACGGAAAACGCACTGATCACGAAGAAGAAACTCCTTTGCGATTTTGAACCCAGACAGCACTGCATCCCGGTTCGCTATGTACGATTCATAAGGAAGTCCCAGAACATCTTTCTTTTTGCAGGAGATTGTGTTTGTCTTTCCAGACTGCTTGTTCAAATAGCTTGTATAGAGACAAACCGTTGTCAGGAAGGTAGTCTCATCAATCCCATCGAACAAGTCTGTTCTCAGCGTGTCACCGAAACCGCAAATTGTATTTCGACACTGCACCCAGTCTTTTCTCAGGTCAAAGTCTCTTGTGGCATAAGTTGCGGTAACAAGCTCAAACACCGTGAGAGGAACACCGCCAGTATTGACGTTCTCAAACACCTTGCACACTGCCTCTCGCGGCGTGGACTTGTCCAGTGTAATCACAGGCAGCTTATACCCGGAAATTGTATTCAGCACATCCGCTTGGAAACGCTTGAACTCGTCCATTGCTTCCGGCTTCATTCCGTAGTGCGTCATGTAGCCCATGAACCAGTCCATAACTGCGTTGCTGTCGAATACGATATTGACCGGAAACAGCTTGTTCTCGTATTCATATTCTCTGGTGGAGAGATCGAGCTTCACATCCCGGTCAAAGTTCTCTTTAATCTTACGGTCTTCGGGGATGGAGAGGACAGCATCAAAACGATCCTCATCATCGTCGAGGCACTTCTCCATTGAGAGATAGTAATAACGCTTAATAGCCTTGCCTTTTTCTGTTTTGGTCGAGACCGGCTCTTTAGAGGATGTTGCCTGATAAATTGAAGTAAGCCGCTGCTGACCATCGAGAATCAAATGCTCCGGCTTCACAGAAACGCCTTTTACGCCCGTAATTGTACGGTATTTGAATTGGATGTCCGGATTGCCGTATTGCAGCCGCATGATGGCACCCATAGGATAACCCTGTGATAAGCTGGCGATAATGCCTCTAATTCGGCTATCATCCCAAGTCCAGTCGCGCTGAAACTCCGGCAACTGCATTGAGCCGGACTTAACTTCCGCTAAAAGCTGACTTAGGTTTGTATCAAGAGATTGTGGTGAAATAATCACGTCTGCGCCTCCTTCATTGAGTCTTACTGATCGGACGAGCCCAGTCTGCTTTCCAAATCTGAAATATCACTGCGTATGGAAGAGATGTCCGACTCAATATCTTCGATTCTCGAAGTTAATGTTATCTGCTGAAATTGAATATCCTCGATCTGCGCGTATAAGCCACGCATTGCCAAAATTAGCTCAACCATCAGCCCCTTGTCATCAAGGGAGAGAAGGCGTTCTTTTTCAGTCTGTATCTTTTGAGCCTCCTGTTGAAGCCGCTCTTCCTCACGAGCTGCTTCTGCTGCGGCTTTCTCAAGACGAAGCCGTTCCTTTTCAAGCCGCTTTTTCTGGCGCTCGTCTTTGCTTCTTTTCAAGCTCTCCTGAACTTTATCAAACATGGTATATCCTCCATATCAGGTAAACGATAATTTAGAGCAGCAAGCGCAAGCAATATATCATGAGCGTTTTGAGACTGTTTCGCCTAATGATTTGCCT
>NZ_JADMVY010000018.1:16106-37431 GCF_015547905.1 Clostridium sp. J1101437_171009_A5 | reverse complement strand
GGACTACGATTTTGACCTCGGCGAGCTGGTCATTTTTCCGAGATTTCCAAATGTTCCAGCCATTCAGTAGACCCTAAGTAAAAATGCTGTGGATATCAGCATCCACAGCATTTTACTAATAATTTAAGAGGCCGGTAAAAGAGCAAGAATTAAGCAACAATTTTGTCAACATGAGAACTGCAAAAGACGCAACTGTTAAGAAATCCGAAACCATCGGCAACACCTCCACGATAGTCAGTGACAGTTGCCCCATATATGGTCGCCCTGCTATCCGATGGCTCTCTCTACCGTGCCTCCTGGGGCCAAGTGCAGTATAGCATTTGTAGCACAATTTTTCAATCACAAGTCTTTTTAGAGATGAGCAAAACATGGCCTAAATAAAAAGGCCGAAATGGGTCAACAAGCGGGAATTACTCGGTAGAGAGAAAAAAGGGTATAAAAACCAAGCCCGGTAGAAAACCGAGCGGATAAAGCCATATAGGAACATCTATTAAGCGGTTCGCCTAAATGATTTAGATGCGCGGTAGGAGTGAGAGCCAGAGAAAATCGCGGCCAGACTAATAGCCAGAGCGGAGATGTGGGCCAGCGTATTGAGGTTTGCCGCACTGTTTCCGTTACGCACCCATAATCGTTCCTGCCCAGACGCCTTAAAGCGGGAGTTGTATCTTTCGCACTCTGTACGCAAGGCGTATGTCCTCTTGAAAGAGAGGCAGCTGCGGTCAATGGAAAGCCTGTAGTCCGAGGGAATGATCCTGTATTTAACGCAACCCCTGTTTTTCTTCCCGTTATTCCAATTCTTGTGGTTACAGGGGCAAACACCGCGCTTGGACTGGCGGAATGGGCAGCAGAATTTTTGACGGGTACGACCGTTGTCGGTGGTTTTGCCATCTTTGTGCATAGCCAGTCCAGCATCACAGATCAGGTTGCCCGCAGGAAGGGCTTTGCTCTTGGAATTGCGTTTTTTGAGGGGTATAAAGGCTTCACCGGAATAGACCGATTTCACGGTGTTGTAGATGCTTTTAACATCGTAGCCCTTATCTGCAAGAAAGGAACACCCCTGCAAAGGGATTATCTGGTTGGCTGCGGCAAGGATGTCAACGGCAACTGTGGAGTCCATGATGTTGGCTGGTGTGGTTAGCTCGTATAGGGGCAACCCGGAGATACAGTCTACCAGCACATGGCTTTTGTATCCCCAGTAGAACTCATACCGGCGTTCATTGTGCTGGTTAGAAGCGAAATGGACGCCCAACGCACAGTCTGGATCGCATTTCGGATGAACCTCTTTGGAGAATTTGTTCTTTACAAAGGATTTGGGATTGTTCTGCTTTGTGTTCGCCATGATGGGGGTAGAGTCCAGACCAACGAAGGAGGCGTCCACTAGACCCAACTCGTACAACTGCCGCACCAGATCCGCCATAACAGACTTTAACTCAGCGTTATCCAGCTGCCGCAGGAAGCGGTCATAGGTCCAGTAGGACGGCAGAGGCTCCATGATATTGAAGCCACAGTAGTGGGCGATGAGCCGGTTGTTGTTCAGATAATCGGCCAAGTCGGTGACTTGAGAGAACCCCTTGCATTTCATGACAATGAGGGAGCAGAGCATAGCTTCTTTGGGGAAGCCACGCCGTCCAGTTGCCGCTCTGGGCAGCGTGAAGTCCAGACTACTAAAAAGCTTGTCGTAGAACGCAGCGGCGCTTTGGGATGTAAACAACGTCACATCCTGGATGATTTCCTGTCGGTAGATAGCGGCCAGCCCCTTTCTGGTTGGTTTTTCTGCAAGTTAATTTTACCAAAAAGAGGCTCCACTTTCTATATCAATGGAGTGGTTTCCGGTTTCAGCCATGGCCGGAATCCCTTGCAATGACTACTTTTTTTGAATTTTGCTCATGGCTGCTGGTCTTTTATTGAAGGAGGTGATGCAACATGGGCAGTGGAAACTGGATCGTAGACAATCTGAATTCCGCACTACAGACCTGGAACGACAAACTTGCAGAGATCTGGACTTTGATCAGCACCACCCCGGAGGAATTCAAAGGCGGCGGGATCTGGAACGTGATCGTCAGCATCAACGGCGCGCTCCAAGCCATCGGCTACGCTCTGTTGGTGCTCTTTTTCGTGATGGGCGTAGTCAAGACCTGCGGCAGCTTTACCGAGATCAAGCGCCCGGAGGTGGCCTTCAAGTGCTTTATCCGCTTTGTATTGGCCCAGGCGGCAGTGACCTATGGCATGGAACTGATGAACGCCCTGTTCCGAATCGCCCAAGGTGCAGTATCCACCATCATGGACGCATCCGGCATGACTGCCATGTCACCCACCACACTCCCGGAGGAACTTATTACTGCCATTGAAAATGTGGGTATATGGGATTCCATCCCCCTCTGGGCGGTCACTCTGCTGGGGTCTTTGTTTATCTGGGTTCTCTCCCTCATTATGATCCTGACCGTCTATTCCCGTTTTTTCAAGCTCTATATGGCAACCGCTATCGCGCCCATCCCTTTGTCCAGTTTTGCGGGACAGCCCTCCAGCAGCATCGGCGTCGCTTTTCTTAAAAGCTATGCCGCCATCTGTCTGGAGGGCTGTATCATTGTATTGGCCTGTGTTATTTTTTCACAGTTTGCTTCCGCACCGCCCGCTGTGGGGGATGCTTCCACAGCACCGGCCACGCTGGTCTGGAACTACATTGGAGAATTGATCTTCAATATGCTAGTGCTGGTAGGCTCGATCAAGATGAGCGACCGGATCATCCGGGAATTGATGGGGCTTGGTTAATCATCGTCAAACAGGTCATCCATCCGGATCTTATAGCCACCATCCGGTTCTGGTTCCCCATACATTTGTGCCTCCCGCATACGGTTGCGCACAATAAGTTCCAGCATCTTGTCCTCTCTCCGCCGAAGCAGAATGCCACGAACCTTCCGAATCAGGGAAACTACCCAGGATAGGACTACCACCGCCAGCAGCGCATACCAGATGACGTTGGCCAGAGTCTGGTTGGCATAATACCATTCATGGAACACGGTGGGGACGACCAGCGCGTAAAGCAGTGGAATGGTCAGGCGAAACACGGCTGCCAACCGGAACACAATGGAGAGAACAATCATTACAATCCCGAGCATCAAGTATGCCATACGCTCCACTCCCTTTCTAAGTTGAGCAAATGGTACCATAGCCAGACAGGCTTTGCAACGGTCTGTCCATGAAAACCAAGCAGAAATGTAGGAGGTGAGACCTTGGAGGTCCGCATCAATAAAGAAGTACGGAATTATCAGGAAAGCCTATTCTTCGGCCTGTCCCTGCGACAATTTTTGTTTGCCCTTCTGGCCGTTCTGGTGGCACTGGCCGTGTACTTTTGCCTGCGTCCGGTGCTTGGGACCGGCGAGATCGGCTGGGTATGCATCCTGGCCGCGTTTCCCTTTGCCCTGGGCGGTTTTTTCGCCTACAACGGTATGCCGCTGGAACGCTTTCTCATGGCTTATATCCGCTCAGAATTTCTCATGCCCAAACGGCTCTTATTCCGAACGGAGGATCTCTATGTCAAACTTATGGAACACACATCAATAAAGGAGGCCATCCGACTTGATTAAGACCCTTCAAAATACACTGAAGCAGGACAAAGAGCACCTTTCGGTACCAAAGTCCGTACAGGATACCATCCCCATCCGCCGTCTTTGGCCGGATGGGCTTTTTCAGTTTGGCGGGAAATTCTCGAAAACCGTCCGCTTTTCCGACATCAATTACGCCATCGCTTCCAAAGAGGACAAGATCTCCATGTTCCTGGGCTACTCGGAACTGCTCAATGCCCTGGACACCGGCTCTACCACCAAAATCACCATTAACAACAAGCGGCTCAACCGCCGCAACTTTGAGCAGGAGATCCTGATCCCGCCCCAGGGGGATCATCTGGACGGAGGCCGTTCGGAGTACAACGCCATGCTGCTGGACAAGGTCACCGACTCCTCCAACAGCATGGTGCAGGAGCGATATGTCACAGTATCCGCCCATAAGAAAACGCCCGAGGAGGCCCGCACCTTCTTTGACCGGGTCATGAATGATGTGACCACCCGGCTCAATCACCTGGATTCCCACTGTGAGGAGCTGGACGCGGTGGAGCGGCTGCGCGTGCTCCACGACTTTTACCGAGTAGGCGAGGAGTCCCGGTTCCATATCGACCTGCGGGAGTGCATGAAAACAGGACGCTCCTTCAAGGACGCCATCTGCCCGGACAGCATGGAGTTTCGGAAGGATCACTTCATCATGGGCGATAAATATGGCCGGGCCATGTTCCTCAAGGAGTATGCCAGCTACATCAAGGACTCCATGATCAATGAGCTCACCAGCCTGAACCGCACCATGATGCTGTCCATCGACGTGATCCCCGTCCCCACCGATGAGGCCGTGCGTGAGATGCAGAACCGCCTGCTGGGGGTGGAAACCAACGTCACCAACTGGCAGCGGCGGCAGAACAGCAACAACAACTTCTCCGCGGTGGTGCCCTACGACCTGGAGCAGCAGCGGAAAGAGACGCGGGAAATGCTGGATGACCTGACCACACGGGATCAGCGGATGATGTTCGCTGTGGTGACTCTGGTGCATCTGGCCGACAGCAAGGAGGATCTGGACAGCGACACAGAGACCCTTCAGTCCATCGCACGCAAGCATCTGTGTCAGCTGACCACTCTGAACTGGCAGCAGGACGCGGGCCTTGTTACCGCTCTCCCCATGGGGCTGCGGCGGATCGACGCCCTGCGCACCCTTACCACCGAAGCCCTGGCCGTCCTCATGCCCTTCAAAGCCCAGGAGATCCGGGACCGGGGCGGCGTCTACTACGGCCAGAATGTCATCAGCAAAAATCTCATCATTGCCGACCGCAAGCAGCTCCTCAATGGCAACGGATTTGTTCTGGGCGTGTCCGGCTCCGGCAAATCCTTTACCGCCAAGCGGGAGATCACCGCCCTGGCCCTCTCTACCCAGGATGACATCCTGATCATCGATCCGGAAAGTGAGTATCGGCCCCTAGTGGAGGGGCTGGGCGGAGAGGTTGTGGAGATCTCGGCTACTTCCAGCAACCACATCAACGCCATGGACATGGAGCAGGGCTATGGCGAGGGTGAAAACCCCGTGGTGCTGAAATCGGAGTTCCTGCTTTCCCTCTGTGAGCAGTCTGTGGGGGCCGGAAAGCTGTCTGCCAAGGAGAAGTCTATCATCGACCGCTGTACAGCACAGTGCTACCACGACTATGTGCGGGACGGCTGCCGGGGCCAGGCCCCCACACTCCAGGACTTTCACGCCGAACTGCTGCGCCAGCCGGAGGCAGAGGCGCGGGATGTGGCTCTGGCCCTGGAACTGTTCACGGAGGGCAGTCTCAACACCTTTGCCAAACCCACCAATGTGGACATGAGCTCCCGCATCGCCTGTTATGACATCCGGAAGCTGGGCAAACAGCTGCTCTCCATGGGCATGCTGGTGATCCTGGACAGCTTTCTCAACCGAATCACCCGCAACCGCCGCCTGGGGCGGAATACCTGGATCTATATCGATGAGATCTATCTGCTGTTCCAGCATGAGTACAGCGCCAACTTTCTGTTCACCCTTTGGAAGCGGGTGCGGAAGTACGGTGCCTGCTGTACCGGCCTGACCCAGAATGTGGACGATCTGCTCCAGTCCCACACAGCCCGAACCATGCTGGCCAACAGTGAATTCCTGGTCATGCTCAACCAGGCCAGCACCGACCGGCTGGAGCTGGCCCGGCTGCTGAATATCTCCGACAACCAGCTCTCCTACATCACCAATGTGGACTTTGGACGGGGTCTCATCAAGTGCGGCAGCGCCATTGTGCCCTTCATGGACAATTTCCCTCGTCATACGCAGCTCTATAAACTGATGACCACCAAGCCCTCTGACTTGGCCGCGTAATAAAACCAGGGAGGGGCCAAGGCCCCTCCCCCTGGATCGAGGTGAGATAGATCGATAAAATTAAAGAGAAACCCCAGGTGCAGCACACTTTGAAAGAACGGGTCAAGTCCGCACCGAAGGAATTGATCCGGCGAGGGCTGGACGATGGCACAGAGCGCCTGCGGGGCCAGCTGCGGGACACGGCCCAACACGGCCAACGGGATAACTTCGGCGGTGACCAGCTGGGCGATGCCGAGGTGAGCGGTGTCAAACGGGCGGAGCAGCTGGCCGAGCGTCTGCTTGGAAAACGAAAGAAAGGTGCAAAGCACACCCCGGATGCAGGCCCGGACAGATACCCTGGCAGTCATGATACTCCGGAAGCCGCAAAGCCAAGAGATGACAGTATTCTGCCTCCAAAGGACCGCCTTCGCAAAAAGGAAGCGGGAGATCCGCTCCGGGCGCAGAGTGCGGGCAGAAGCCGCCCCCAGCCGCAGTCCGCACTCCAAACGCCTCAAAAGAGAAATACCAAGACCAAGGACGCCTATCTGAAGATGCAAGCCGATCCTGCGCCTGCCACACCGCCAAGCGCCTTGCAGCAGGGAAAATCGTCCTTTATGCGGGAGCGCCAGGGCAACCTTCTCCGCAGCGGGAAACTGGAACGGCGCTTGCCTGTGAGAGAGGACGGCCCCTCGGCAGCTCCTCCCTCGGGAAAATGGCCACAAGGTATGGAGGCCCGCAAGCAGCTACATCAAGTGTCTGGGCAGACAGGTGGTTCTCGTGTGCAGCCCCGGCCTCACGGTGAGACCTCCAGGCAGGCTATGGGCAGCACCGCAAAGACGGCAGTAAAAGAACGAGGCGTGCCGGTCAAATCGGCTGGCCATCCCATTCGTAAAACGGCTGGGATTGGAAAGCCGGGTGGGAAACCGCCTGTAAGAGCGTTTCCGGCCCAACAGGCCCGCCGTGCGGCGGAGGCGGGAGCCAGGCTGGCACGAACCCAAAAGGCCGCAAAGGCGGCCCGTGTGACCGCCAGACAGGCCGCACAGGCGGCAAACCGCGCGCTCCGCGCCGTGATCGCGGCAGCTAAGGCTCTGGCCGCCGCGGCCACAGCAGGCGGTGGGGTGGTGATCGCAGTCGTGGTCGTCATCTGTCTGTGCGGCATCATCCTTGCCTCACCGCTGGGGATCTTTTTTGCCGGACCTGATGAAACAACCGGAGCCATCTCTCCCGCCCAGGCGGTGGCACAGATCAACGGCGAATTGGGAGAGAAGATCGCCAGTATGCAGGCGGAGGGTGGATATGATACGCTGGAGATCCAGGGGCATCCGCCCCCCTGGTCTGATATTCTGGCGGTGTTTGCCGCCAAAACGGCGGGCGCTGCTGATGGAACGACAGTGGCGATATTGGATGCGGCCAATGTGGAGGCCCTGCGCACAGTCTTCTGGGACATGACAAAACTTGCCTCCTCCTCCAGAGAGGTGGAGCATCCCGCCTCTGGAGACACTCCGGCCTGGACAGAGCAAATACTCACTGTGACGATCACCGCCAGAACACCGGATGATATGCGGGTATTTTATTCTTTCACTGAGGAGCAGAACGCAGCGTTGGATGAACTGCTGGCAAACTCCGACATGCTGGCTGCCTTGGCTGGAGATCTCACGATCTCTGACGTCACAGCCAAAAAGTTGCTGGCTGACCTGCCCGCTGACCTAGACCCAGAGCGCCGGGCTGTGGTGGAAACAGCCTGTAGGCTGGTAGGCAAGGTCAACTACTTCTGGGGTGGGAAGTCCCTGGTGATTGGCTGGGACTCCCGGTGGGGCCAGCTCACCAAGGTATGGGCAGACGGCAGCTCGACTACCGGAACCTACCTGCCTTACGGGCTAGATTGCAGTGGATTTGTCGATTGGGTATTTTACAATGTCACCGATGGAGAGTACGTCATAGGCCATGGCGGCGGCGCTCACATGCAGCACACCTACTGTACCCCCATCTCTTGGAATGAGGCCCAGCCCGGCGATTTGGTATTCTATCCCGGTGATGAGCATGTGGGGATCGTAGGTGGCAGAGATGAAAGTGGAAACCTGCTCATCATCCACTGTGCGTTCAGCCAAAATAATGTGGTGATCACCGGCCTGGAGGGCTTTACCGCTATTGGCAGACCACAATACTACAGATCCTAAATGAGAACAAAAACTCACATAAAAAACAGTGCCTGCAAACACTTGCTTGTTAATCCACAATGCTGCACTTTCTCTTTTTGAAATGATAGAAATAATGTTCCGATGAAAATGGGTCAATTCATGTAGAATTGACTCATTTTTCATTCGCAAATAGTGGTGGATTCTAGTGAGATGGGCTGTTCTGAATGGAGTAGCCCACCTTACAAAAAAATCACCGAAAAAAAGTGACGATATACCCTGCTATGGACATTCTAGAATGGGAGAATCAATATAATGAAGGACGGAGTTAAGGTTAAGCTTTGATGCCTTAGAACTCAGTAGAAAGGAATGGTCAAAATATGATAATGTTAAACCTAAGAAAACGCAAGCGGCCAATTCTTACCTTATTTTTAGTTGTTCTATTCTGTTTTTCTGTAGCATCCTGTAGTAAAGTCAACGAACAGATGACTCAAAATAATGGCAAGAATTATACTACAGGAGATACATCTTCAGATTCGGCTGTTTATATTACTGATGACCAATCGCATATCCTGGTTTCTTATATTAGAAATGGCTTACAACAGCTTGAGGGAGAGTGGGGACCAGGTTGTCAACCTTTAGACATCCTTTTAGAGAATGCACCATCACCCGATTCTCTTGTCACAGTAGCATTGCCACACATCTATGACGATATAAAATCCTATACATTAGGCCCTATTGTTACAGATGGAGAATGGGATTTTTTTCCTAGCGAAGTAGTTTATACTTCGTATGACATGGATGCCCAACCAACACAGCCTGCTTGGATAGATTATTTCAAACAGAGCCTTGATTCTCAAGGGTTTGATGGTCCTATTATTATTTCAGAGTCTTATTCTTTTTCTTGGAATGGCTTAGATACCAACCTCGTGGTTGCTACTAATGTGTTACAGTCTGATAGCAGTGATAGAATTTCATCAGAATCTTTATCTATAACAAGAACCCCATCAAACAGCAGACCTGGAGTTTATATTCTTTCAGCATTGTTCATACAGGGGTATGAGCCGATAGAGCTTTTCTCAGAATATAATGATATTTATTCTAAGGATGAAGAAACACCTTGGCTAGGAAGTTCTTATTTTGCTGATGACGTAGTCGGAAGTTATTCCAATCATTTTATATCAAGTGTACAGTACGACGAAGCTACAAGCCCTTCTATTTTCCCAATCTACTGTGACCATAGTGGGGAACTAAATCTTCGTATTTTCCAGTATCGCCCACAATACTTAATATGTGATATAGATGGAGATGCTCAAACTGAGGTAATTGAAAGACTCAATCGTGATAGTTCGCTACTTAGTTATACTAGAGTTTATACGCTTCAGAATGGGAAGGTTGCAAAGAGAGTGCATATTGGTGATTGAATTTTCATAGTTGGGATATAAACGTGTACTGTAAAATGGGGCCCTAAGTTAAAAACTTAGGGCCCCACTTTATATCAATGCTCGTAGAAAATGATACTGTCAATGGAGTAGGAACCCAGGCCGGTCAACTTATTCTTGAGGTCACCGATGAACTCAGCACAAACGGTTCCGTTAAAGTAGCCTCCCGCTGATTCGAGTACACCGTTAGGATAGGACTTGTAGGTCTGGATAACACCGTTGGACCAGGTGTGGTTCTTAGTGTCTCCAACGACGGCGGGGATATAGTATTTGACATTGTTGCTATCCTTTACTACGAAGTCAAGTTTCCCACGGCCATACATCTCTCCGGGGGTCGGCTTTGCATTAGATGCATGGGACGGATTGACCACATTGGGACCGACAGCAGCCCAGTAGTTCCCATATTCGTCGGTAAGTTCTCCCTGGCTGCCTTTCTTTTTTGTGGGCGGAGCGCCAGTAATGCCAGTGGCACTGCCATTGAAGTAAGATGCGCCTTCATAGGAATACCAATAATTTTTGTTTTTAAAATCATAGGTATGACCATCGCTGCCCTTGAAACTTGGCACAGAAGGAATCTTGACAGTTCTACCATTTTTCCCAGTAGGCTTTTTGTACAACTTGAGCCATCCATTAGTACCAGTTGTAATATACTCACCAGATACCTTTTGAGGTTCGGGAAGTACAACAATCTTCCAGGTCTGATTGGTAGCGCCAGTCTTCGACGTCCAAGAAACTCCCGCGCTGTTGGAGTTGCTCGCCGCCGTCAGATACTTGTTATCGTGCTTGGACAACTGGATAGTATACAGTCCAGATCCCTTGGAAGTCTCCTTAATGATGACATATCCATCATTGTTACCGGAAGTCTGATACATGGTGCACGGCCAATCAGTACCGGTACGGCGAGCGTTTAATCCATAGTTCTGCTTGTAGACGTTTGTAATATACTGCTCGCTCTGGGAATTCGGGTTCTTGATAACCCACTTCTGGTCCTTGCTGCCGGAAGCAGCATAAATGTTGACCTTGGTTCCGTTGGTGATGGTGTAGCTGTCGCCGATATTTAGACAGCGTCCCTTTCCTGCGTGAGAAATGATTTTACAGGTTGCCATAATAGAGCACCTCCTCATGTATTTCCGACTTTTTTGTCGGTCAATTATAAAAGAGGTCATTTTAAACTATTTTGTAAACCTGTTACTAAAAAAGAAAATGGAAACCATAGAGCGTATATTCTCTCCTGTGGAGTGGAATGATGGAGTAGTCCATAATCCATAAAATACTCAATGGTGGAAGTGCGTTTTGTTTTTGATAATCACAAAGTGGGAGCATCTCCACTTAGAGATGCTCCCCTTTCAATTTGCAAATATAAATATGTGACACATCATTTTCTTTCAGACATTATAACTATATTAGCTGTCTGAGGTTTGGAAAAATTGAATCATTAACTCGATATTCTTTAATGCGTACTTTTTGTGTCTGTCGTCAAGGCCCTCTAATGCTTTTGAAAGAGCAGAGATTTCCAATTCTTCATGTAAATATCCATCTAATCCGAGCGCTTCGTCTGCTGAAACTTTCAATTTCTTTATAATGCTTATAAGCATATCGTAAGAAGGCTTTCGGGTTCCACGCTCTAAAGAAGTAAGTGTTGAGTCACTAATTTCCAATAATTCAGCGAATTGACTTTGGCTTAAATGATGGTCCAATCTATACTTTTTCAAAAACATACCAAATCCGGTTTTCAATCGTAGCACCCCAAGCATCGTATTATACTAATCGTATCTAAAATATATGCTTTTTGTAATGGACTATAAGTATGTATAGATACTATATGTATCGACAAATGAAAATTTGCGATATAATGTAATACAACTAAAGGAGAGGAGGAAGGGCAATATGGACCAAGGAAGGCCGTATTTTGAAATGGATTTTTCTGATGAAAATCTAACTGATAAGACCTTTGATGCTGGAATTGACGAGTTTATATGCACAATGCTTAGCAAGCATTTTAAAGAAGCCACATATATGGCAAATATCCAATATTTGCTAAATAGTAAATCAATAATTGAAAATGCCTATAAGCTTGCTCAAGACTGTCATGGGGTTATTCAAGTGAGATTGAATGATGTGCCACTGAATTTTGAAGTACGGATATTGGCAGATAATATAGAGTATGATAATTATTCGCCCGAACTTAAAAAAATATTAGACGAGTGTAATGGATTATCAATTAGCATAGATAGTGAAGGGAAACACATCATCATTATTATCGACATTCCTATTTTTTTAAGAATTTAGAGAAACGACTTTCGGTCGGCGCGAAATATGTATCTGTGTGTAAATTGCGTTCTTTTGAATAGCAAGCAAAAACTGTGATAGCGTTCGATGTATAAGAACTGTCAAACAGACAAGAACTCCCGTGTGGATACCACACGGGAGTTCTTGTCTCTGACACATATGTATCGGAAAAAATTCTGGGATATACATGACGACCAAGTGTAAGCGTCAATTCAACCAGCGACTTGTCAGGGAAGAATGCCTCTGCCAAACTATAAGAGTCTGAAATAGTACAAGGTAGTACCAGAGAGTATTCAAGACTCTAGTATCGTAGAGTCTCATAGACTGGAAGATACTATCCGAGACTGGGAAGACAGTTATGGAAAAGTCTACAGACACTGAACCGTCAGAAGAAAATCGCTGTTTGGAGCGAGCGGATCTCGGCCTGCCGCAGCAGTGGCCTCAGTGTCAGAGCCTGGTGCGAAGAAAATGGTATCAGCACCGCCAGCTACTACAAATGGCAAAAGAAGCTGTTTTCCCTCGCAGCACAAAGCGCACCGCAGTTTGCTGAGGTGTGTGTTGCGCCTGTGGCCAAAATTTCGGCTACCGTGCATCTGGGGGATGTTTCAGTCAACATTCATTCGAGGGCGGATGCTGAGACGACGACCATGCTGCTGGGGTCAATCCCAAATTCTGTGTAAACTCCATTTAGTGTGAGAATAGAGCAAAATTTATTCAGGGCGGCAGCAGGTTCCCGGCTGCCGCCTTTTCAACAACATAACGCTGGTGGGGGCGGATGTCAAGGGCGGAGGAGCCGTTCATCTTGCCCTTGGCATCCGCCCCCCGGCGGTGTTACTCGGGCATACGCTCGGCAAAGTAGATGGCCATCTGGGCGTGAATCAGACTCCAGTCCTGCCGTCGTCCGGTCCATTTTTTCGTAATATCCATCATGGCCAGATACAGCATTTTCAGCAGGCTGTCATCTGTGGGAAAGACAGACTTGGACTTGGTCACCTTGCGCAGCTGGCGGTTGAAACCCTCAATGGCATTGGTGGTGTAGATCAGCCTGCGCACCTCCTGGGGATACTTGAAATAGGTGCTGAGATTGGCCCAGTTGGACCGCCAGGACTGGGAAATTTTCGGGTATTTCTTGTCCCAGAGCTCCCCGAAGGTGTCCAAAGCATCCAGAGCCGCCTGCTCGTCCACAGCGGCATAGACCGCCTTCAGATCAGCCATAAGGGCTTTTAGGTCCTTGTAGGACACATACTTGCTGGAATTGCGCAGCTGGTGGATGATGCAGTTCTGGATCTCGGTCTGTGGGAAGGTGGCGTGAATGGCCGCGTCAAACCCCGCTAAATTGTCGGTGCAGGCAATGAAAATGTCCTCTACACCACGGTTTTTCAGGCCATTGAGGACAGTGGCCCAGAACTTGGCGCTCTCGTTTTCGCCGACCCACATCCCCAGGACATCTTTCCGGCCATCCAGATTGACCCCAATGGCAATGTATACCGCTTTCTTCACGATCTGCCCCTCGCTGCGGACATGGTAGTGAATGGCATCCAGAAATACCACGGCGTAGATGGCTTCCAGGGGCCGCTGCTGCCACTCTCGGGCCACAGGCAGAATTTTGTCGGTGATTCGGCTGACGGTGCTGTCCGAGACGGAGATGCCGTAGATGTCCTGGATGTGAGCCTCGATATCGCCAGTGGTCATGCCTTTGGCATACATGGACAGAATTTTTTCCTCAATGTCCTGGCTGATACTGGTTTGGTTCTTTTTCAGCACCTGGGGCTCAAATTCGCCCTTTCGGTCACGGGGGACCGACACATCCACATCGCCAAAGCTGGTGCGCAGCCTTTTACTGCTATGCCCGTTGCGACTGTTGTCTGTGTCCTTGTTCTTGTAATCATACTTGCTATAGCCCAGCTCATCATCCAGTTCAGCCTCCAGACCATTTTCCATGAACTCGGCAATGGTCTCTTTAAACAAATTCTGGATGTCATCCATGCTGCCGATGTTTGCCATCTGCAGCAGTTCACGGATTTTCTCTCGCCGGGCATTTTCTTCCGGGGTGCGATTCTTTCTCGCCATATGTAAATCCTCCTGCATGGTGCTTCTATTCTACACCACGCAGGAGGTTTACACAAAGTTCGGGACGGTCTCTGCTGCTGCGGATTTTACAGTCATGACCAAGTAGTCTTTGTGCCTATAAGACATCCGATTTTCTCAATTTGTCCAGCGCGGCTTTCTTGGCCTTATTGACATTTTGACGGGATACACCCTCGCGATGTGCGATTTCTTCGATAGATAATCTGTGATAGAAGTGAAGTAAAATGATACGCTGCTGGTATGCCGTCAAAATATTGTCTGATAAATATGCTATTAAATCAATCCGCTCATTTGGAGCTTCCACTATAGAGTTTTCGACCATATATTTTTGTTCATCTGATAAGTCACTGATTGGCATTTCATGCGAGTTTATTGCGGAATGACGCTTTGATAATTCGATGTAAGTATTTCGAAGGGTCGTACAAACATAATTTACGATTGCTCCATCGTGCTTTTTCTTGATATTTTCAATTTGAAATTTGCGAATGAATGCAATAAATTCCATTACAACATCTTCATAGGCATCCTCGTACTTTAGGAGACGTGCATATTTTCGGATTACGCGGTCAAAACGGTTGATTAGCTCCAGCATTGCATCATTGTCATTATTCTTTGCACGTTCTATAAGTTCTAATAACATTGCTCATTACTCCCATTCAAATTTATTTGGGAGCCAGAGCAGAGGGAGAGAGCCTGTAGATTTGGATTGAATCTTGTAGCTTTTAAGTAATTTTATAGATAAAACTATTTATCCTTATAGAGCGAATGTAAAATATCTCTTAGTTTTTGAGGAAGTGGAAGATTTAGTTTTGCTGCATTTTCTAATATGCTGATGCATTCGTTGCTTATGTAAAACGTAGTGGTCACTGAACGAACAGCATCGGAGGAGTTTAGCAGGAAGGTGTCTACGATATGGCTCACGGAGATGAGTGCAAACATACCCACCTTTTTGGCAATGCCTTTTGCCCCAATTTCACTTGAAGCCTTCTTCATATGAACTGCGACACAAATGCCAGTAACATAGTCTAATACAACAAGTATGATTAAGGCGTACAGGAGCCCATCGGCTGCGCCGAAAAACAGGTCGATCAGCTGCCTTCCCAGGTCGAGGATGCTTAAAAAATTCATGACGATATACCACCTTTCTTTTCTATTAAAGAGGGGTTTTTTCTTCAAAATGTAAACCACTACGTTTATAATGGTTTTGACAGAGACATACGTAACTGAAAATTAAAGAAAAAATTTGTGACGAAATATGGTCGTTCATACATTATTTAGACAGAGGGCCAGCAGAGGGAGGGAATTTGTGGATTTGGAGATGGCGGATTTTTTAATTTGATGTGACGATAGTCAGAAGTGTGGACATTGTAACAAGTAGAAAGATGAATTGCCTGAGCTGAGGTGGGTAGGGGGAGTTCGTGGTGCTTGGAGATAAACTTGGGAGCGTAAAATTATCTGATGATGATATCCAATACTTAAAAGGGCTGTTTGAACATGAATATGCTGGTTTGTTGAGCTATGCGAGATGTGTATTAGAGGATGAATCGCATGTCGAGGACCTTGTACAGGATGTTTTTTTGATAGCAACACTGAAGATTAAAGATGTCAAAGAAAGCTATAGCCCCAAACACTGGCTGTACAGAACGATGAAGAACCTGATAAATAATAGAAGACGTGAGTTGCAGAGATTTAGAAATGCAATTGGGAAAATGAGGTCTTCTATTACGGATGTGGGTAATTGTGGCCCAGCCGGATCTGATTCAGAGATACTTTTTTTCATGAGTTGCCAGCAATATATTAAGGCTACAGACTGGACACTGCTATGTGATTATTATTTGAACGGATATAATTATCACGAATTATCGGTCCGAAATGGCATTTCGGAGTCAGCATGCAAAATGCGAATTCTAAGAGTGAAAAAAATCTTAGCTAAGCAATTGCAAAAATCTGGTCTATACAAAGCTAGATGTGAAATGAATAAAGAGGGAGGGGTTTGAGTGGCTGATAAAATAGTTAAAGTTGCACCATATAACTTGCTGGATTGTTTGAGCACCAACGCTCTGAAGTCACTTTTACAACAAGACTTAAATGATTCCGAGGATGGATTAGCACCGGAAACGATTGAATATATCGTCCATCTCTTGGAAGAACGAAATGAGGAATTGGCATCTGCACGTAAAGCAATAAATGTCGATTTGGCCTGGCAAAGATTTGCACATGACGGAATTTCGCTTGCAGTGGGTGGAGAAGACTTGATGTCGCTTGTGGAATGTGCGGCTACACCAAAGGGAAGTGATTTTCAAGATAGCAATAAGAAGAAGCGAGCGCCGAAGTTTACATTTCGCTTTATACTTCGGAAAGCGGGTATCATTGCCGCCACAATCTGTATTCTGTTTACAGTAATGATATCAGTTCAAGCTGCAGGTTTTGATGTGTTTGGCGCGATTGCTCGATGGACAGATGAGACGTTCCACTTCGATGTGTATAGTGAATACGAAGCAAATACAAAAGAAGATAAAGGAGACTTGGATAGTGTAGGAGACATATTAGCTGCATACTCATTAGATAGAGAATTAGCTCCAACGTGGTATCCAACTGGCTATACCATGAGTGATATCGAGGTTCATCAGGATGATGGAAGTCTGCAAATTTTTTATTCTTGCGTGAATGAAGCAGGGAAGTATTTCAGTGTTCAAGTACTGAAATATGAAGACACTGACGAGCTGAGCAGTTATATTATTGAAAAAAGTAATGAGGATGTTGAGATTCTAAATAGCCACGGGAAACAATTCTATATTTTAACAAATGAAGATACGATTACTGCTACTTGGTCGGATGGACATATCTTAGAAACTGTATCTGGAAATCTATCGAAAAAGGATTTATTTCAGATAATCAAATCAATAGGAGGAAAGTAAAATGAGCATGAGACGTATTTTGGCACTCGGGATGGTCACTGCTACAGTTTTGGGGAGCTGTATTGTGCCAGCAGGAGCTGTTGAAGTAAAGGAAGACCACGAGAGACCGATGGTGGCATCTGTAGGTGATGAAGTGATACCGTATGGAAGCCCCTGTATCGCTGGGTACAACGCATCGTTGAAAGTAGGAACTGGGAAAGGCGCTGTAAAAATTAGCTATACAGTGACGTCAAGTAAACCCGCCAAGACCATTGGAGTCTCTAAAATTGAGATTTATAAGTCGGATGGGACAAAAGAAGCTACGATTACAGGTACAGTTGAAAACGGGCTGCTGAGGGAATCTGCGGGAACCAAAACGGGCACCTATACATACAGAGGGGATTCCGGAGAGGGCTATTATGCGAAGGTAACTCTATATGTCGCATGTGCATCTGGAAGTGACACCAGAACTGTGACGACAAAAACCGTAACAACACGCTGAGATAGAAGAAAAATGTAGGGCGGGCAATATCTTTGCCCGCCCCACGTTCTACAACCAGAGGAGTCATTATGAATAGATTTATCAATTTTGGTGGGTTGCCTAACATTTCGCCAATTGGCCTGGTAAAAAGAATGCGAGTTCAAATATCGCTTCGTATGCTATTGTTCATTGGCATATTAGGGGTCTTATGTTGCGGTATGACTGCATGTGGATTGAGCAGCGAAAATCTCTCAGAAGATAATAATAGCTCAATGCTTGAAACCGATTGTAAGCCAACAGACTCTCCGGTTAATGAGGCGCCCAATATTTTAAATAGATATGAATCTATATTGAAAGACAATGCATCCTATTTTAGTGTAGAAAATGGAGAGAACATGACGTTAGCTCAATCATTAGAATTGAGTGAGGTAGAAAATTTACAGATTACTCAATTTGCATTGGTCGACTTTGACCATGACCAAATTCCAGAACTAATCCTAAAAAAGGCGCTGGATGAGACGGATGTTTTTGGTTATGAAGTGTTGCATGAATACGGAGAAGATATATATGGTTACAGTTTTACCTATCGAAATTTTGCCGACCTAAAGATAGATGGGACCTTTGTTGTATCCAGCAGCGCCTATGATTATGGGATTGGAAAGCTGGAATTTTCAGAAGATGCGGCATCTATTCAAAGGATTGCAGAGAGCGAAACCTTACTCAATGAAGATGGGACTGAGAGTGTAAGTTACGCAATTGACGGGGAGACCGTGCCAGAAGAGGATTTTTTTCAGATGCTTGAACAGCAAGATACCAAAAAACCTGTCGTTTGGAATAACGCAGATGATGCATCAAAAGTATTATTGGGGGATACGTGAATCAGATGATATAAAAGTGGAGGTACCAAGTTGTTACTTGGTACCTCCGGTAATGGGAAAAGGATATTCGACACTGTTCAGATGCGATGGCCTCTTTTAATAAGGAGAGTCATCAGAGAAGAGCGTTGTAAACAACAAAAGCTCCATAGTCCGAATTTGCAGGATATTCAATAGTCCCATGGTCCCTCTTAATTTGCCCCCAGGTCTTGTTAGTCTTGGTCGGCTCAACGGTCGGGTCACGTTTGGCGTCAAAGCGGTTCATAACGTAAGGAGACCCCTCACCATTATTAGCCTCTGTGGAGCGAAAACCGAGGTTAATGGCCTGCTGAACATACGCTTTGTTAATCCCATTGTAGGCGAAGAAGGTGTATTTGACGTTAGCAGCAAGGGACAGATTTTTGCCGGCGGCTTTGCCCTTAATAAATTGCGCAGCATCGTCAGTGGCGGTTTGGAATTGAGAATCCGTATAATTGCCAGTAGGATAGGTCTTTCCAACAATCTGGTAAGGGCCATTTTTGTTGCTGGGGCCGGCCTTTTTCAGTCCATATTCCCGGAAATGGATGGCGGCCAACATCTGCCAGGGAATACCGTACTTATTGGCCGCTGACTTGTAGAAAGGCTTATTGCCATCCAGTAACTTAATCTGTGCAGATGTCAGAATCGGCTGTCCACGGTAATCTTTATACGACCCACTGGGAGTTTCTCCACCACCCCCGTCGGGGTACTTGTCATAACCGAACAGGTACTGCCAGGTAGTGGGACCGACAGAGCCGTCAACAGAAATTTCCATCTTCTTCTGGAAATTCTTTACGGCGGTCAAGCAGCCAGGCCCAAAACTGCCATCGATGGTGAGGGATTCAAACTTGCTGAGAAGGTGCTGAGCACCGCGGACCGCCTCATTGCGGTTGCCGTTCTGTACGACGGCAACCAGACGGGAGAGAGTGTCCTTGCCAGCAATGCCGTTGGCAGTGATACCCTTGCTCTTCTGGAAAGCAACGACAGCATTGTAAACAGAGGGACCGAAACTGCCATCCACAGCGAGAGCCGTGTTGTTGTTCCGGTAGTTAAGCAAGCACTGAAGGGCTTTGATATTGGTGCCGGTGTTGCCCTTTGCCAAATTAGGCCAGGAAGGAGTAGTTGCCATAATTTTTACCTACTTTCTCTTTTGTATATAGAAGCAGTTGGTGTCGCGCGCCACGTTTTTGCTTCTATAATTAAAAGAGAAAAGTAGAGTCAATTTTGTAAACCATAGCTCGAAATTTTATGATAATTTTGAAAGGAAATTTTTTTATGAATATAAAAGTCAAAGAAATCATTGCGATTAGTATGACACTATTATTTGTACTATTATCTGGTTGCCATTTTTCTCAAGATTATCAAGAGAACTCTTTGGACGCACTACCAGAAAGTCATACTCCACAAGATACGGTTCCTGATGAATCACAATCAGTTCCAACGGAAACAGCACCGGCCCCGGCTACTGACAAACCACTTCCAACCTTGGATATCACACAGGAACCACCGTTAAGTGAATATGATATGAATCTTGCGGTTCCGGATTTCCTAACGCAGGAACAACAGACTCTATATCGCAGGGCACATAATTTATATGAACATCTCGTTGGAGATTCGATTGAATATGCGGAAACCTTTGAAGATGATGTGTTTCCCCAAAGTGCATACGAACAGGTAATAATTAATGATATGGTTTATTTGGTTGCACAGGGGAGATACGCGAATTGGAACGATTTTGAGGAAGTCGGTCGCTCTATTTTTACAGAAAAATATTGGGAGGAATTAAATAAGACAAGCGATGGATTGCCATTACGAACAGAATATAACGGGAAACTCTGCTTTTTAGATACATCAATGGGCGGTGGGTATTATTATTGTGAAGATATTCCTGATGATTTTCGGCTTGAAAAGTCAGGAGAGAATGAGCTTATATTCACGCTGATTGGTCACTACCGGAATTTTGAAGAAGTAACAGACGAAAACACAAATGATAGCAGAATGGAAGGCTATGATTATACTTTAGAGTTTCCGATTAAGATGGTTTTAACAGAAAATGGATGGCGCTTTGATGAATTTCATTCCTCTTTACGAGATGAAAGAGAGCCATGATAATGTCAATATAAAAAGTCTGGGCTGCTTAAAACAGCCCAGACTTTTTTCAAACACCCCAATTAGCTCTTACGATAAGTTTTTCGGATACACCAAATACCTTGAGGATGCTTATTGTTGTTCATCGCCTGCTGGAGAGTATGGTCGGAACCATCAATCGTGGTCTGCAGCTTTCCATTGGGAGAATCAGGTACAAACTTAATCGGGTCCATAACAAGGAAATCGTCGTATGTCTTGCCGCCATTCTTGTAGCCATAGCACATGACAGTATGGTTATCACTATTGCCAGTGCCAATGTTGACGATGACGGGGTGTCCAGCATCAATCTCTGCTCGGATGGCCGGGAACGCAGCCGTACCCTTAACGTCAGTCTTAGAGGGGGCGACGCCAAGTTTACTGCCACACTTAGAGAAGTCATAGTTCCAGTTCATGCCCTGACCGGAAACCCAGGCTCCCTTAATGTTGGAGATAGTGTAATTGCTCGGGCCGTAGAAATTGACCAAATTCAAAGCAGTAGTGATTGTACAACCACTTTTACTGCCGATTGTGTTAACGATTTCCGGGTATCGCTGATTCCAACAACATCTCCGGCCGGAAGGCATCTTGATAACATTCGGAGTGTCTCCGGTGCCACCTCCGCCGGGATACTTGTCATAACCGAACAGATACTGCCAGGTAGTGGGGCCGACAGAGCCGTCAACAGAAATTTCCATCTTCTTCTGGAAATTCTTTACGGCGGTCAAGCAGCCGGGCCCAAAGCTGCCATCAATGGTGAGGGATTCAAACTTGCTGAGAAGGTGCTGAGCACCGCGGACCGCCTCATTGCGGTTGCCGTTCTGTACGACAGCAACCAGACGGGAGAGAGTGTCCTTGCCAGCAATGCCGTTGGCAGTGATACCCTTGCTCTTCTGGAAAGCAACGACAGCATTGTAAACAGAGGGACCGAAACTGCCATCCACAGCGAGAGCTGTATTGTTGTTCCGGTAGTTGAGCAAGCACTGAAGAGCCTTGATATTGGTGCCGGTGTTGCCCTTTGCCAAATTAGGCCAGGAAGGAGTAGTTGCCATAATCTTTACCTACTTTCTCTTTTGTATATTGA
>NZ_JADMVY010000018.1:0-16012 GCF_015547905.1 Clostridium sp. J1101437_171009_A5 | reverse complement strand
GGTGCCGGTGTTGCCCTTTGCCAAATTAGGCCAGGAAGGAGTAGTTGCCATAATCTTTACCTACTTTCTCTTTTGTATATTGAAGCAATTAGTGTCGCACGCCACGTTCTTGCTTCTGTAATAAAAAGAGGGAAGGTAAGGGTGTTTTGTAAACCATATCTCGAAATTTTATGATAATTTTGAAAGGAATTTTTATATGAATATAAAAGTTAAACAAATCATTGCAATTAGTTGGATTCCCGCCCGTCTCCTTCCGCATGGCATGACCTACTTCTGAAAACTGAATAATCAAAGATCGTGCCCCGGAGCCGCTTGATGCGCTGACTTCCCATGTGCCGCTTGATGAACCTTCTCCATTGAGATGATGGAGAAGCTCAACGGCGCGCGCCAGCGAGATCAAGCGGCTCTTTCTATGCTCATCCGGCTCTCAGTGAGAGACGGATGAGCATTTTTTGCGTCTGGCCGCCACAGAAAAATTTTTCAAAAGAGTTTTTAATCCGGACATCGCCTGTCCGCTTTACCCTGTATGATTCCGCCATGGAGGTGAAAGGGGGTGAGAGTGTGAGGATCAACGACCGACAGAAGCAGCTCATCGACCTGCTGTGCCAACGGCGGAGCGATACCGTTCAGAACCTGGCGACAGAACTCGGCGTCTGTGAACGGACGATCCGCCGCGACATTGAAGAACTTACACTCACATACCCCCTTGAAACAGTCCGAGGCCGATATGGCGGCGGGGTAAGGATGGCTGACTGGTACTTTCAGGACCGGCCAAAGCTATCCCCCAAGCAGACCGCCCTACTCAAGCGTTTGGCAGTTGGATTGCACGGCGAGGACCTGGACGAAATGAACCAGATCCTGGCCCGTTTCGCTTCCTGAAGGAGCGCCCGCCGCTCCACGGCACCTTGAAAAGTTCATACCAGCAGTACGGATAACCGCCTGAACAGTTGAGCGTCATGCAGCGCGCGCCATGACACCCAGGGCAATGCCCTGGGCCGAGCGAGAACGCCACCTGCATGGGGCGCTATGGCATGCGCTTTTGCAATGACGCTGTTTGGGTACACAATGAGACACCTCGCATGGCCTGCGCATAAGACAGGCGGCGCTGCCCTGGAGTTGAAAGCAGTAGAGACTACAGGTAAAAGCCCGTGCGGCTTCTTGCCGGAAGCCGATCCGTACTGTTCCCCATCGTCGGGGGGCGAGCTGCAAATACGACGAGAACAAACAGCAAAACAACTCACTTATTCAATAGGAGATTTTACAGATGATTAGTTATCATAACAGGCAGGTCGCACATCATGAGATCGACCATATCTTTCAGGACCTCTTCCCAGGCCATGGCATGACGGCCCGGCCCAGCCAAATCGAGTTGAGCCACAAGATGCTGGACACCATGACCCACAGCAAGATCGCTTTAAGCGACGCAGGAACGGGAATCGGCAAGACCTACGCCTATCTGGTGGCTGGTGTTTCTTTTTCTCGTGCGTTGAACCGGGAAAACATCCCTTTCCAGCCCATCCTCATCTCCACCTCCAGCATCGCCCTGCAAACGGCGGTAAGGGAGGAATACATCCCGTTCCTCTCCTCTGTTCTTTTGGAGGATAAGCTGATCCAGATCCCCATCCGGGCGGTCATTCGCAAAGGAAAAAGCCACTATGTCTGTGATGAGCGTCTGATGCGCCGCCTGCGGCGGCTAGACCTGGAACGAAAAAATCCGCTGGCCGCACAGGCCCTCCTCTCCCTGCGGGATCATTTGGACGCAGACCAAGCCCCCCATCTCAGTCAGTATGACCGAAATCGTGTGTGTGTCCCCACGATTTGTGATTGCCGCAGGGATAGCTGCCGGTACCTCTGCTATATGGAAGCCTGCAACTCTGACCGCTATCTGTTTCAGATCTGTAACCATAATCTGTTATTGGCAGACGCCATCCATCGTGGCAGCGGTCACCGCCCCATCCTGCCGGATGTTGGTGCTCTGATCATTGATGAAGCGCACAAGCTGCCTGAGACTGCCCGACAGATGTTTGGTGTTACCCTGGCAGCCAAGGGCATCCGCACGCTGATCCGCATCCTACGGGCGGAACGATATCTGCTGGCATCGGAATCCTTGGCTGATATGGCGGCAGCGCTTCTGAAGCTTATGTCTCTGCCTCATGATGGTGATCGCCCTTTTTCGGACTATGTCCGACACATGATAGGGCCAGCCCGAACCCTGGCTACCATCCAGAGACAGATCGGCGGGGTACTGACACCAACCGCCGGAAAGGAATTGGGTCGGATATCCTCCGCAGTCAATCTGTTTTTGGAGGAACGCTCTGACTTGGTATGCTACACTGCGGCGGATGACGATGGCGGCACATTGCTGTGCGCCTCCATCTCCGACCTGACCGCCCAGCTCCAAGCAACGCTCTGGTCACAACCCCAGCCTGTCCTCCTTACTTCCGGAACCTTGGCCATAGGTAAAGACTTTTGTCGTTTCAAAGAGGAGGCTGGCCTCACCGATAACTCTCGGGTGGAGGAATCTGTTTCGCCCTCTCCCTTTGATTACCGGAAAAACTGCCTGCTCTATTTTCCCACGATGCCGCCCAGGCAGCACGAAGCGGACTACTTTGCCAAGCTGGCCGAGGAGATCCGCACATTACTGATCGCGGTTCACGGCCATGCGTTGGTACTGTTCACTTCTTATGCAGCCATGTCCGCTGTGAAGGATCGTTTGAAGCTTCAGCCCCTTCCGTTTCCACTGTTTACCATGGGACGGAACGCCCCGCACACTATGGCCCAGTTCAAGGCGGCACCCGGAAGCGTCCTGTTTGCCACCGGCGCTGCCTGGGAGGGCTTTGACTTTCCCGGAGACTGTGTCTCTTTGCTGGTCATCCCCCGACTACCGTTCCAATATCCGGACGCCTTGCAAGAAAAAAAGAGAGAGGCATATCCTGATCTCCGCACGTTCATCCGGGCCGTGGCTGTACCGGAAATGCAGATCAGACTCAAGCAGGGGTTCGGACGAGCCATCCGCTTGGAAACTGACACCTGTGTGATCGCCATTTTGGATGAACGAGCCGCCAAGGGCAGCCGTTACTTCCGGGATGTTCAATCCGCGCTGCCGGAAATGCCTATCACAAGCAGTATCTATGCGGTAGAACGATTTATCCGGCGAGTCAAGGATGAGAGCTACTTTGAGGAGGCTGCGTGATGGAGATCCGAAACGAACTGCGTTATCTGTTATCGGTGGGCCTGTGGGAGCGGATGGCGGCGGACGGCCTGCTGACCAGAGAAGAACTGGCCAGGGCCAAACGGCTGTCCGCAGAACGATACCGGCCCGGAACTGTTTGGGAATAGTGCTGGCTATTCCCGCAGGGGTGTGGTATGGTTTCGTTGCCGAAAAAGATGGAAGGAGGCGAATGAGAAATGGCTGAAGTACAAGTAATCCCACCCAAGGCAGCGAGACCAGACACCCTGCGGGTAGCAGCCTATTGCCGGGTCAGCTCCGACTCTGCGGATCAGCTCCATTCCTACGCCGCCCAGATCCGGGCCTATACGCAGGCGATCAACGCCCATGATGGCTGGGATCTGGTGGACATCTACGCGGACGAGGGCCTGACCGGCACGCGGATGGATAAGCGGGAGGACTTCAACCGTCTGATGGCAGACTGCCGGAAGGGCAAGATCGATAAGATCGTGGTCAAGTCCATCTCCCGATTTGCCCGGAATACCCGTGACTGCCTCGCCACCCTGCGGGAGCTTTCCTCGCTGGGTGTGACTGTCAAGTTTGAAAAAGAGAATATCGACACTGGAACGCTCACCTCAGAACTGATGGTGAGCGTTTCTGCTTCTCTGGCCCAGGAGGAATCCATCTCCATCTCCAAAAACCAACGTATGAGCTATCAGCGCCGCATGGAGCGTGGGGAGTTTATCACCTGCAAGGCTCCTTTTGGCTATAAGATCGTCAACGGCAAGGAATTGGAGATCATCCCGGAAGAAGCCCATTATGTCAAGTGGATTTTTGATATGTACCTTAGCGGGGCCAGCATGGAATGGATCGCAGAACAGATGACAAATACAGGACTTCTAACTTCGGATGGAGGACATCAATGGTATAGCTCCACCATCGCTTATATGCTGACGAATGAGAAATATATGGGTGATTCCCTCTGCCAAAAGACATTCGCAAATGCATTTCCCTTTACCAAGCAAGTGAACCGTGGAGAACGGGATCAATATTATGTGGAGCATAGCCATCCAGCCATCATTTCAAAGGATATATTTGAAAAAGCCCAAGCGCTTCTACAGCGCAAAGGGCAGCGGATAGACCTGCAGCGGGAACGTACCCCGCTTTCAAAAAAGATGACCTGTGGCTTCTGTGGCAGTACATTAGTCCGGCGGATCTCAAAAGCTGGATACGTCTCCTGGGTATGTCGCAAGCATGACAGAAAAGCCGCCGACTGCCCCAACGGACGAATCAGCGAGGACAGCATCCATGCGGCATTCCTCCGGATGTATCGCAAGCTCCGCACCCATGACGGCATCGTGCTGGCACCTGTGCTGAGGCAAATGGAGACTTTGTCAGATGCCCTGCATCGCGGCAACCCGGCCATGCTGGCGGTCAACACAGCCATCGCCACGGCATCCGAGCAGAGTTACCACCTCACAAAGCTGCACACGGCAGGTCTCCTGGACAAGGCTGCCTTATCCGCAAAGCAGGCAGGACTCAATGCCAAGCTAACAGAACTACGACGGGAGAGACGAAAGCTGCTTTGCAATGAGGATATTGATGAGCAGGTCGATGCAATTCGCCTGACGATTGATACCATCCGGAACGGACCAGAGACTCTGTCCAGCTTTGACGAAATCCTGTTCACCAAGCTGGTGGAACGAATCGTTGTAGATACCCAGAGCACCATCCGCTTTCAACTATATGGCGGATTTGAATTCCAAGAGACGCTGGAGGCGTAGGCAATGGCAAATCGGAAGATATTGTATGGCTACCAGATCATACACGGCGATCTGGTCATCCAGGAGGAGGAACGACTCACGGTTCAAAATATATTTACCACCTATCTGGCCGGGTTATCCTATCAGGCACTGGCAGACCGGATGAATGCGGACAACATCCCGTTCTCTCAGGAATCGCCGCTGTGGAACAAGCACAAAATCAAGCGAATGCTGGAAAACTCTCGCTATGCCGGGGAAAATGGATACCCACCCATTATTGACCAAGATACCTTCCAGCAAGTGCAGGAAAAGATCTCAGAAAAGACAAGTGGGAAGTTTCCACGCCGGACGGAATCGGATGGCTTATGGCAAAAGCTGCGAAGCGGATGCTGTCAGACTCGCCTGCTCCGAACCGGAGGGCCAATCGGGCATACCGGAAACGTCCATCTGAAATGTTCTGCCTGCAGAAACGCATTTGTTGTCAGGAAGGAGGAATTGCTTGCGCAGACGGCACGGCAGCTTGCGGCACATGAAAAGTCCGTATGTAAGCCATACGCGCCCTCTGCGGAGGCCGTTCGCCTGGCCAACGCTATTAACCGGGCGTTGGAACAGCCAGGAGACGGTAAGGAGGCTCTCTCCCACATCCTGCAAGGGGCAGCTGCCCGGTATGCCTGCTGTGATGATGGTGTGGATACGGCTGTAAGCCAAACGCAGCCCGACCAAATCGACTGGGAGCGCTTCGAACGAATGGTCTCCCATATCATAATCGGAACAGATAACGCAATCACCGTACACTTTTGATTAGAAACAGAAAGGACAGCAAAATGGAACAATCATCACTGGAACGCACCGTCCACCATATTCCGGCATCACGGTCCAATGTAGCAGGCAACAAGACGAGACTCCATGGCAGGCAGCGGGTGGCGGCTTACTGCCGGGTCAGCACCGACAGCGAGGAGCAGATCAACAGCTACACCGCCCAGAAAGCCTACTACACCCAGAAAATTGAGGAGTCCCCAGATTGGGAACTGGCCGGGATCTTCGCGGACGAGGGGATCACCGGAACCAGCATGAAAAAGCGCAAAGAGTTCAACCGGATGATCATCGCCTGCAAGCGGGGCGGGATCGACCTCATCCTCACAAAGTCTCTCTCCCGTTTCGCCCGGAACACCGTAGACTGCCTGGAGACGGTGCGGATGCTGAAGGCCAGGGGGATCGGGGTCATCTTCGAAAAAGAGAACATCAACACCCTTACAGAATCCAGCGAGTTCCTCATCACCCTGTTCAGCGGATTTGCTCAGGCCGAGAGTGAATCCCTCAGCGTCAATATCCAGCTGGGCATCCGGATGGCAATGAAAGAAGGAAAGGTCAACTTCCACTACAGATCCATGCTGGGCTACCAAAGAGGAGCGGACGGCAAGCCGGAGATCGTACCGGAGGAGGCCGAGGTGGTGCGGCGAATCTACCGCCGGTATCTGGAGGGCTGCAGTGAGGGCCAGATCCAGAGAGAACTTACCCAGGATGGGATCGCCACCGCAAAGGGTGTCAAGGCATGGTCCCATCAGATCGTGCATAACATCCTCACCAACGAAAAGTATGTAGGGGACGCCCTGCTGCAAAAGACCTTCACCACAGACTGCATCAGCAAGAAGGTCAAGAAGAATACCGGCGAGTTGCCGCAGTATTACATCAAGGACAACCACCCTGCTATCATCACGCGGGACATCTACCAGCGGGTACAGGCGGAGATGGCACGGCGAACCAGCAAGCGAAAGATTCTGCAGAAAAGCGGAAAAACAGAACAGGGCAAGTATTCCGCCAAGTATGCGCTCAGTGAGCGGCTGGTCTGTGGGGAGTGTGGTTCCCCCTATAAGCGGTGTACCTGGGCCAGGAACGGTGTCAAACGGATCGTCTGGCGGTGCGTCTCCCGGCTGGAATTCGGGAAAAAATACTGCCATAACTCGCCTTCCATGGCGGAAGACAAGCTGCATACCGCGATCCTCACGGTGCTTAACCGGGTAGTCGAAGCAAGCGATGGCCTGCAGGAAGAACTTGCAGAAACGCTTCGAATGGTATGTACTCCGGAAGTGGACGGGAACAACTTGATGGAATTAGAACGCAACATGGAAGCACTTACCACACGGCAGAATACACTGTTGGATCAGGTATTGGCCCACATGGATGACCTGACACTAACAGAGCAGCTCAAGACCCTGTTGGAAGAAAAGCAGCACCTGCAGACACGGATCGATGCAGCGAAGAAGGAGGCAGCCAACAGAATCAACGAGGACTCACGTATGGCAGAGTACACAGCTTACCTGGAGGAGCACCTCAATGGCTTCCCTCACTATGATGACGAAATTGTTCGAAAGATGATTGAACGGGTCACTGTAGTCGATTCGGAAATAATCCGGGTCAAGTTCCGATACAGCGATTTGGAGATTGAACAGTCCGTATGCTAAAATAGAGACAAGGAGCAACTACTTATGGAAATATTTATTACAGGGGATACACACGGAGATTTCCGCCGCTTCCGCCCCGACATTTTCTATGAGCAGGAACACATGACCAAGGAGGATTTGGTTCTGGTCTGTGGAGATTTTGGTGGAATCTGGCACGGTGACCCACGGGATGATGCAGGACTGGACTGGCTGGAGGACCGGCCATACACTACTGCATTTGTGCTTGGGAACCACGAAAACTATGACGCTTACAAAGACTACCCCAAAGAAGAATGGCAGGGTGGACAGATCCAGAGGATACGTCCCTCCGTTCTGCACCTCATGCGAGGTCAGGTATACGAGCTCAATGGCAGGAAGTTTTTTACCATGGGCGGCGCTTCCTCCCATGATATTCAGGACGGCATCCTGGAACCGGACGATCCTGACTTCGAGGAAAAGTTCCAGCAACTCGAACAGCGCGGTGCGCTGTTTCGTGTGAACCATCGTTCCTGGTGGGCCGAGGAACTGCCCAGCGAAGCGGAATATCTGGAAGCCAGAGCAAATCTGACGCGTGTCAACTGGAATGTGGATTACATCATCAGCCACTGCTGCCCCTCCAGCATACAGGATGTGTTCAGCGGAGGAATGTTCAAAAAAGACGCACTGACCGAGTTCTTCGATGAAGTGCGTCAGAGATGTACCTTCCGGTATTGGTTCTTCGGCCACTATCACAGCAATATGGTGATTGAGAAAAAATATGCCATGTTATATGAGCAGATCATAAGACTGAAGTAAGACAAAGGGCTGTGCTGACGCACGGCCCTTTTTTCACCTCTGTTTGCACACGGCTTTGTCAGTATGTCAATATGGGGGTTCGGAAATAGCTTGAAAAAAGCGCAGAAAAACAAAAATACAAGATGCGCAAAACCACGAATCCATTGAGCCACAAGGCTTTCCGGGCTGTATCTTTTTCGGCAACAAAAGACAGATGGACATTACACGAACACCTACTTTTTCAAAGGCGGCTTTGCCGTAAGAGTGTGGTTGTGATGTCAAAACAGAAAGAAGAGAGTGGCATTTGCCACTCTCTTCTTTACTATTTCTAGCAGATTATGTAGTATATATTAGTCAAGATAAATTGTGAGTAACATATTGAAACTCGGAGGATAGGAAAAGCTTATGAAAGTTTCAATTAAAACTATAAAAATCACATCTGTAATCTCTGTGCTCTCTCTGGTTATTGCCTTGCTTATGGGGGCGGAATATTTTAAGGATGCCTCGCAGATATATTTGTTTGGAATTTCTTGGGTTACACTACAAAATACAGCGTTTGGGATTTTCGGAAGTGCTGCACTTGCAGCAGTATCAGCCGGAATTATTTATGGTGTAGATAAAGAAGCATATCTGAACAAATCTGAACAGTATTTGATTCATGTGTGTACAAAATCCAAAACTGCCTTTGTGCAGCTTACCGAGGCCAATAAAATTTTGGAGAATGGAATCCTTTCAAAAAACGAAAAAGCTACTTTCACAGGTGTTTCAACTATAATTTCGTTTATTGAGACTCAACAGGAAGCGATACAGCCAGCATCAATGCAGTTTTTATTCAAGCGTAGCCAGGTGGCTTCGTATAATGCGCTGTTATGCAGATGCCATGAAGTAACACAAGGATTGATTCAGCTGAGCAACAAATTGCAGGTAAAATATGGACACTGGGAAATAAATGACGCCGTGAAGAATGCAGCACAGTCTTCGACTGGACTAGACAGTCCGCTTTTAGATGAGGCAAAAAGTTGCTCAGAAGAGGATTTACGCTTGACAATCAACCAAATAAGTTGGCAACTCAATAATGTGATCCAATACACTACTTTGGCAATTCATCAACTTTTTTATCTTCAGAAGAAAGAAGATAAGCTTCAATCGACTTTTCAACTGATGGATGATCAGGCGCAATATTACCAAAAGACACTTGAGGTCCAAGCGCCTACGGTTGACGAGAAAACAATAGCAGAGCATCAAATTAAGGTTGTTCAACAAATTGCTAGTATAGAAGGCATATTAAGTGACCCCCACAGCCCTGCAATCACTATGATGAGCCAAAACCCCTACGCCTATGTGAATGTTTTGACAGATGCACTGAAGAATATGCGTGCTTGCCGGTATGAGGCATCAGTATTATATGCCTCTGATAAAAAGTTGATTTTCGACATCAATACGATTGTAGATGATCTTGGTATGCTGGTTGAGCAGATCCATACGACTATTACTTTGGTTACATCTCTTCGGCCAGAGTGGATTGATTACCTGCAAAGAAATGGAATAGATGTAAATTCTGCTTACCCGTTTGATCCAAAGCTAATCGAGCTAGTAGAAGCGTTTCTGAAGGAAAAGACGCCGTATGGAAAGACACAATTATTGGCAGATGAAATTCTTAAAATAATTCATTCTGATGAATTTAAGGAGCGATTGAATTTCAGCAATAATAAGAGTGATTCGGCCACCAAATAACCTTAATAAGTGCGGCGCAGCTAAATGGATAAGATTTTTTCTTGTTTCCAGAAACAGGCGAAATGCCCTTTGGGCAAAACATTCTTCCCCTGTACTGCGACAAAAAAGGATGCCCCAAACTAGGGCATCCTTTTGCATATCGTCGTTGAACTTTACATCACTCCTCATTTTGATTAGGATACTTCTTTTTCCATTCCTCCAACTCCTTTTGTCCCTGTTCGCTGGCGTAGAATTTCTGAATTTCGGGCACGAGAAAGCGGGCGAAGGAATCAATGATGGACTGCGGCAGTTCAATCTCGTATGGATTCAGACGTTTTTCTTGGCTGGCCATGGTGTATTGCCCCGACAGCAAACCCCTTCTGGCTCAACTTAGCCCATCTCACACTCCTTCCCGGCGATACACAGTTGCCAAAGATTGTTCCCATGCACAGAAGGAGAATAGATCATTTTAAAACCTGAGAAATTTCTCATAGAGCTCCTTTCCCATCCCTTCCCATCCGGGGTTTTCACCGGAAAAGCCCGCACAAAATAGCTCAGATAGGAAGGGAATGAATCGAATTAAGCTGGGTATATTTATCTTTTTCTTTTTATCTACCGTCTGGTTTTCGCACTTCAACAAAGCGGATTACCGTACTTGTCGAATTCATTATTCAGCCTTCCGGCGTTCCGCAACCGGATTTCTTGAAGTCGGTGTTCGAAACCGCTTCATAGTGTTTTGGATAGATACGGTTGGGTTTTCCACACCCCTGCTTTTTGATGGAGATCAAATCGGCATATTGTAGTTCCCGCAGCGTATCCACCGCCTTTTGGCGGCCACAGTGCAGCAGCACACACACCTCGTTGATGGGGTAATACAGATAAATTTTGCCATAATCATCGGCCCATCCGTTTTTGCGGGACAAATCCGTTCGACGCAGGATCATCGCATACAACAGTTTTGCTTCACTTGACAAGGAGCAAAAACTTGGTGCCTCAAACAGAAAATTGGGCAGTCGTATAAAACTTTGGGCCGGTGGCTTCTGATGAATGTAAAAGGGTTTTGTAGCCATGACAGGTACCTCCATGCGGACAATTAGAACGCGATTTCTGAGCGATAATGGGTATTGCTATTCACCTCCATGATTGCCAGGCCGGAAACCGAGAATATATCCGGCTTTTGGAATCTCTATTTGTCCGTATTCGACCTCCGTTTCCTGTCACTTGCTGTTTTCTGACGACGGTGCACCTTGCGGGCACAATCAGAACAATACTTAGCGCGGTTGGACTTTGCCAGGAACGGCGAGCCGCATTCTGCGCATCGCTTCAACCCCTTTGGTTTTGTGATCTCGGCATATAAAGCTGGAGCGCCCGGCAGAACCCAATCCCGGAACCAAGTGCAGCACAGAGAATAAGAGATACTTTGTACACAGACACAAGGTTCGCCATCGTCCAGTGCGATACAGTTGCCGCGGTCATAATTGCAGCAAGATTTTCGAATTAGCGCATTGGCTTTTCTCCTTTGCTTGGGTGTCATTTGAATCAACAAATTGTTTTTCCTCCCAGCTTCGCGGTTGCATCTTGTGCAAATATTTTTCCATGCGCTTCACTCCGTTTCATGTAAAGAATTGATTTTGTGAGATTTACGGTTTATAATAGTTGTAAACCGTAAACTCTAATTGAATTATACCGCAGGAAGGTGCTTGAATCGGTATATCAACCATAAATTATTTTAGTTTCAAAAATGATTTATTTATAAATTATAGTTTACAAATGGACAGGAGGATCAACTCATGCTGTATGACGAAGCAAGGATGGCGCTGACCAAAGAGCGGCTGGAAGATCTGCGCAAAGAAAAAAAGCTGTCCTTTGAACAGCTTTCCAAGCAGCTTGCGGAGCGTGGTGTCAACATCAGCCATACAAATCTCAAAAATTATGAAATCAACGATCCAGTCCATCCTCTGTATGGCCGCACCCGTAGCATGAGCATCGAGTATCTGGTCGCCTTTGCGGATTTTTACGATGTGTCGGTGGAATATTTGCTGGGACTGTCTAACTCCCGCAAACGAGAATATCATGATATTTCCGAACAGCTGAATTTGAGCGACGGCGCAATCGAAGAATTGGTTCGATGCAAAGAAAATTCCAGCAACGAAGAAGAGCCGCAGATGTATTTTACCAAAGACACAGTGGTTCTGAATGATTTTCTCACCAGCACAGAGTTCAAAACTGTGATGGAGAAAATCAAGCAAAGCTTGTTTGCCTATCATATGTACCAGGTCACCCACGACAGCATTTCGGCGCAAATACGTGAGGAAAAATCCGAGCAGATGAAAGAGGCCCAACGAGTGTTGGATGCGTGTGGCTATTGTTCTGTGGAATATGATTTGATTTCCCAGGTTCATATGGAAAACGCAATTGGTGTATTGAATACCTATCTGCGCAAGCTGCCAAGGCTGCTTTATGAGGAAAACAGAGAACAGCTCGCTTGGTAAGATGCGGTGTATTTGTTCACCAATATCCAGATGGTGGAGCACGGAAACAGCAAAGACATTCTGGGCCGCACCTAGCGGAATACAAGGTGTGCACCGAAGCCAAATGACAACTAATAAAACATGAGGGAGAATTTATCATGCCTAAATTAACAATATCTCAATTGGAAAGCCATCTGTTGAAAGCAGCAGATATTCTCCGTGGCAAAATGGACGCTTCTGAGTTTAAGGAATACATCTTTGGAATGCTCTTTCTAAAGAGACTTTCCGATAACTTCATGCAGAAACGTAAAGAACTGGAAGCGGAATATAAAGATGATTTGACGCCGGAAGAACTGGAGGATTTTCTTGAGGATAAGACTTCTTACGGCAGTACTTTTTTTGTGCCTCGTGAGGCGCGTTGGGAGTGCGAGGATAACGGCGATGGCTGGACGGGACTGCTCCATGTCAAAGTGGATGTTGCTGCCAAGCTGAAACGCGCCCTTGTTGCCATAGAAAAAGAAAACATCCAGCTTGATGGCGTTTTGAAGAACATTGATTTTGCAAAAAAGGTTAAGAACAAGCAGATCATTACAAATGAGCGCCTCGTTCAACTTGTCTGGCATTTCAATAAGTACAAGCTGACAAATGATAATTTTGTGTTCCCCGACCTGCTTGGAGCAGCCTATGAATACATGATCAAGAACTTTGCGGACTCTGCCGGAAAGAAAGGCGGAGAATTCTATACGCCGTCAACTGTCGTTCAACTGATGGTGCGAATCATTAAGCCGCAGGAAAACATGGAAATATACGATCCCACGGTCGGCAGCGGCGGTATGCTTATTCACAGCAAGCAGTATGTTGAGGAGCAAGGCGGCGATGGACGTAAGCTGGCTCTGTTCGGGCAGGACGATGCTGCAACGGTATGGTCGATTTGTAAGGTGAATATGATCATGCACGACATCAAGGATGCCGACATTCAGCACGGCGATACCCTGATGGAACCATATTGGCAGAAGAACGGATCGGTGCGTCAGTTTGACCGCGTGATTGCAAATCCTCCATTCTCACAGAATTATACAAAGAATGATAAAATGAAGTGCCAGAACCGCTTTGTCTATGGGTGGGCTCCTCAGACCGGCAAAAAAGCCGATTTGATGTTTGTGCAGCACATGATTGCCAGCACAAAACCGGACGGCATGATGATAACGGTCATGCCTCACGGCGTTTTGTTCCGTGGCGGTGCGGAGAAAACTATCCGTAAGGGCATTCTCACGGACAAACAGGATATTGTACAGGCAATTATCAGCCTGCCGCCTGATTTGTTTTACGGCACCACTATCCCTACCTGTCTTCTGGTTATCAACAAAAAGAAGCCTAAGAAACTTAAGGACAAGGTGTTAATCATCAATGCCGATGCGGAATATGGTGAAGGCAAGAATCAGAACTTCCTGCGCCCGGAAGATACCGAGAAAATCGTCTGGGTATTCGATAATATGGTCGAGGTCCCCGGATATTCTAAGATCGTAAAGATTGCGGATATTCTTGATGAAAAGACAAACGATGCTAATCTCAACATTAGTCGCTATGTCGACAATGCTCCGCCGCAGGAGCCGCATGATGTCCGTGCGCATATGCTCGGTGGCGTACCGAATGTAGAGATTGAGGCATTGAACGGACTGATTGCAAAGTACGATATATCCCATGCGGACATCTTTTCTGACAGAGGAGACGGATACTCCGACTTCCTGAAGAGATGCGCCACAAAAGGAATGATTAAATCCTACATTTCAGATCATGCGGGCGTTCTTAGCGCAAAGGAGCGAATGCACGGAGCATTTGAAGATTTCTGGATAGAAGCCGCTCTTGCCGTCAACAGTGTTCATACCGATATGGGTATTGCCGAGTTTGCCATAAAGTTTACCAATCTTCTCGTGGAGACGCTTGAACCGCTCGGCATTCTGGATCAGTTTCAATGCCAGGGCGTATTCGCTAACTGGTGGGAACACAGCTACACTGTCCGTGAATATACAGAGATCGAGCAGTCGGTCGATGGAAAAGAAACAAAAGTTGATGTCAAGGAAGTCATCCGCATCAAGAATGTTTTCAAAACCATCAGTTCCGAGGGCTTTGTCGCCTCGCTCGTCAGTGATGACAAGATTGCCTCAGAGCACTTCGCTGACGAACTGGAAGAACTGCATAGGCTCCGTGACGATGCGGAAAACGCCCAGGCTGACCTGATGGCATATGTAGCCTCCATCGAAATGGAAACAGACGACGAGGATTCCGATGACGGTGATGAAGAGAAAGAGCCGAAAGAGCCATCTGTCAAAGAAGTGGAAACCTATCTCAAGAGCCTTGGAACAGATGAGGCAAAGGCTTCTCTGAAGCAGATTGCTGCGCTTAAGAAGGAAAAGAACCGCCTGAACAGAGAGGTTAAGAAAAAAGAATCCGAACTGCAGGAAAAAATCAATGCCATCCGCGAAGAGTTGACCGAGGAACAATGCGAAGACCTTGTAATGCAGCTTCTTCATGACGGGTTTGTCGAGGAACTGGACGCCTATCTTTCTGCCGAGGTTCAAAAAACCATTCGTGCGGTCAGCAAGCTGTGGGAGAAATACCATGTTTCTGTTGCCGTGCTGCTGGATAAGCGGAAGGTTGCCGAGGACAAGCTGAACGGATTTCTTGCACAGTTGGGATATATCCCGAAAAAGGAGGTTGACGCATGACCTCCATGACAAAGCATACGCTGGTCGACTGCTTTTCCCTGCGCGCCCGCATCGGCTGGCAAGGTTTACGGTCGGATGAATTTAAGACTGAGGGACCATACCTTGTAACCGGTGTGGATTTCCATAACGGTAGAGTAGATTGGGATGATTGTTATCATGTTTCTGTTGACCGCTATGAGCAGGATAAAGGCATCCAGCTTCGAGAAAACGACCTGCTGGTAACAAAGGATGGCACTGTTGGAAAGACCGCTTTTGTAGTGGATTGCCCGGAACAGGCTACTCTTAATAGCCACATATTCCTGGTCCGTTCCAAGGATGGTTCTGTCGAGCCGGAATATCTGTACTATATTCTGAACTCGTATATCTTTGCGGATTTTATGAAGAACATACTCACCGGAACGACCATAAAAGGATTAACTCAGGGGAATTTTTATAAATTCGTATTTGAGGCTCCTGACGTACCGACACAGAAGAAAATTGTAGAGGTGCTGGAGTCTATTGATGCTGTCATCGACAAGACAAGGGATTTAATTCAGAAATACACATCTCTAATGAAAGGTGTTGTTCAAGATATACTTACCGAAAGTATCAAGGATGAGAATACAGTTAAAATGGGAACTTTTGCTAACGCACTTGGTGGCAAGCGCATCCCTAAAGGCTCTGAATTGACGATTGCTAAAACAGCACACCCATATATTCGCGTTAGAGATATGACAAAACCGAAGGTTGTGGAATTGACAGACGATTTCATGTATGTAGAAGAATCAGATTTTCACAAGATTTCGAGATACATAGTAGATGCCGGAGATTTGATTATTTCTATTGTCGGAACTGTTGGTGCGGTTGCTCTTGTGGGAGAAACGCTTGATAAAGCTAACTTAGGGTCTACTGAATGGCTGGAACATTTGGAAATCTCGGAAAAATGACCAGCTCGCCGAGGTCAAAATCGTAGTCC
>NZ_JADMVY010000017.1:0-38202 GCF_015547905.1 Clostridium sp. J1101437_171009_A5 | reverse complement strand
CCCACTTTCTGCAAGACTTCAAACTTTAGGGCAGCAAGGTCGGAAACCGCCGCCCGTACCTCCCCGGCAAGCTGCGGGTAGGGGCTGTGCCACTCATTCAGCGTCCGGGCTATCTGGTTTAAGTTGCCGCCGATCCTGCCGTATTCGGCGGTCAGCTTCCCGACAGCGGCAAGCAACTCGTCGTTGACGGGGGAAATGGTTATGACGGGGCGTATGGCTGCCCCGGTTATAGCTTGCCGGATAAACTCGGCTTGGCTCATGTTGCAAGCAGAAAGCCGCTGGGCAAACTCGGCGTATTCTTCCTCGGTCATGCGTGTCTTGACTACCCGGCTGCGGTGCGGCGTGTTATATCGTTTTCGCATGGTAAAAACCTCCTTTCGACTGCCGCATGGCTGCGACGGGATAAGCGGCGTAAGCCGCATAAGCAGGGTTTGGGGAAGGCACTCCCCAACAAGATTCCCGCAGGGGCAAAATGAGTGAAAAGCGAATTTTGGTACTGCGGTAGAATCTTGCTCTAAGAAAATGCCGGACTGCCGTTCACTTCCTACTGCCACTTTTTCAGAAAATCGCAACCAGCTTTTTTCATAAAGAGCTGCCGGATTGCCCTCATTTGCTACTGCCACTTTTTCGAGAAATCTATAACCAGTTTTTTTATAAAAGGCGGCGGGCTGGCATTCTCCCCCTTATTCCCTACAAACCACAAAAGAGCAGAATGGACGGACTTTCCGGCAAGAACTTTTCCGGCAGCTCGGTCTTTCCCGACAATAAGGCGTTTTGGAAACTGTGTTTTGCCCGCTGTCTGAAAAAAACGGCAGCCTTTTTTGGTTTCACTGTCTAATACAGAACTTTTGGAAATTTGCCAAAAATGGGCGCAAAAAAAGCAGCAAATCTTTTTCGGATTTACTGCTTTGTGTGCCGCTGCGGGGTGGCGATTATTCAATTTTAAAATGAAACATCATCTTATGATAGGGTTGTTTCTGTGTGGCTGTCAGAGGAAAAGCCAGAAATTATCTATAATTATTTATATCAGGATATTTTCCTCCATCTTCATGTGAAAATGCTTCTTCAAAGTAATCAAGACTTTCAAATATAATATTGTTGTATTCTCCAATTTTAACAACATTAAAATTTAAGCTGACTGTATCTCCTATAGCATATTCATTTGTTAAATCACCATTAAATTTCCATCCAATAAGATCACCAGAAACTTTTTCATCAAAGAAAATGGTTGTGGCTTTCTCATCTGCATTATAAGTTATATCAATAACTTTATCTGCGAAATGAACCTCATCTCCAGGAGCATAGTCTTTTAGATAATCAACAGCTTCGCCGTCGGCAGGGTTAATAAATTGATTATTTAATTCAGTCATGGTTAAAATCTTATTATTTGCTAAAGTAGCTGGTGATGGATTTTCAGAAAATTGAAAAACTCGATTATTATCTCCAAAATAAAATCCATCCTCTACTTCTGGCAATGCACTTCTAGTATTTGCATTATAATAGTGTGCATAATAGCACTGCCATTTGAAACTTTCAGAAGAAATAAACTGAGCTTTCCACTTTCCGGCAGGATCACTCGCTTTTTTATAAGTAAAACATATACTGATTCGTTTCTGTAACGGCACTACTAACAGTATCGTTATTTGCATCAGACAAAATAAGATTGATTTTAGCAAAAATATCAACAAAAATCACTCGATGTCCATGCATACGCATTGAACCAACTGAATTATTTACTTCTGGTTTAAAGTATACTTCATTTCCCATCTCGCCAGTATTAAATTCAATACTCGGAGACACAAGATATGCCCAATTACTATCTTTTACGCTCTGTCCATCAAGATCGATAAGTTTTTCAAAATAGTCGGATAAAACTTTCCAACCAACTTGCCACCAATTTACTTTCCGCTCACTTTCATTAGTTTGTGTCGCTTCTGCCTTTGCTTCCGGCGATAACTCACTTGCAAAAGTCGTCGTACTTGCACCTATACATAGCGTTCCTATAAGTGCCAATGATATAACCTTTTTAAATATCTTATTCATACAGTTTTATTCATACAGTTTACTCCTTTCTTGAAATTATTGAATTCGAATAATAGGATACAATTTAAGAACTATAAGGGTGTTTCATTTTATAATTAGATATATAATCATACCAACTGAACAAATAATAAAAAATACACCACCAATCCGCATTAATACTAAATATAGTTCGGTTGGTTCACCATTTTTTACTGTGAATAAATTTTCTATTTTCCATAATATTTTAGGATAACAGACCATACAAACTCCCAAAATCAATAATACCAACACCCATAAATAGTCCACCAAATTTCCCTCCTTTCAACTAAGTATCCTTGTATACATTTCTACACTATATCTTAGGATAATGCTACCATGAAAATGCCGATAAATCAAGCGTTATTCACGATATGATATGTAAAACCTCAAAAGATTTCGTCATTTTTAACAATGTTTGTTTGGAATAGTAGGGCTGCATATCAATTTTTATATGCTACTTTATGACACATAAGCATTTTTGGCCGGCTTGGAACAGGATGTGGAGGTGGTGGTCCTGGCCGAGGAGGACGCCACCGACCCCCGTATCCTGAAATTTCTGGACCGCTATGCCGCCCTCTCCAGTCACCTGACGGTGACCGAGGTGGACCCGGTGGCCCATCCCACGCAGGCCGCCGCCTATGAGGCCAACGCCGACTCACTGGTCGTGGTCTGCGCGGAGACCGGCCGGCAGGAGGTCATCCCGTACAGCGACATCATCACCTATTCGTACAGCATGTTCTCCTCCACGGAGGACTCCTTTGACGCGGAGGGACAGCTCACCTCCGCCATCCGCTCCGTGACCGGCGGCAGTGAGAAGTATCTCTACACCCTCTCCGGCCACGGGGAGAGCGAGCTCTCCGCTCCCATCTCCCAGGCCATGGAAAAGGCCGGATTCACGATGGCGACGGTCACTCCCCTCCTGACAGGGGCCATACCGGAGGACTGTGACCTGCTGCTGGTCAGCGGGCCCACCGCAGACCTCTCCCAGGAGGAGTATACGCTGCTGGAGGACTATCTCTCCGGGGGCGGACAGATGGTCTTCCTCTGCTCGGACAGCGAGGAGAACTTCCCCAACTGGAGCGCCCTGCTGGAGAGCTACGGCCTGACCCTGGTGGACGGGTATATCGCGGATGAGGAGCGGTATTATCCCCAGTTCGGCTCCCTGTTTGCCATCGCCGGGGCCATCTCCACCGGGACCGAGGTGACCCAGGGCATGAGCGAGCAGGACCTGACCCTGCTCACCAACAGCCGCGGCTTTACCCAGCAGGAGGACACCGACGCCGTGATCACCCCGGTCCTCACCACCTCTTCCCATGCCTCTGCCGTCACGCTGGACGGCCAGGAGGTCCCCGGCACCTATCTGCTGGCCGCCGTATCAGAACGCGCCGGCACGGACGGCGCCACCGGACGGCTCACCGTGCTGGGCTCCAACTCCCTGATCGACGGGGACATTCTCTCCTCCTATCCCAATCTGGTCAACGAGACGCTGTTCCTCAACCTGCTGACCGCCGGGTTCGAGGACGGCTCCAATCTCTCCATCCCGGCCAAAAGTTTGGCCGTCACCTACAATACCATTCCAAATCCCGGACTCTGGAGCGCCCTGTACCTGGTGGTCCTGCCCCTGGTCATTCTGGTGACGGGATTGATCGTCTGGTGGAAACGGAGGAGACAGTGATGAACCGTCAGAAAACCACCCTAACCGTCCTGTTGGGCCTGCTGGCCCTCTGCGCCGGGGCCTATCTGGCCCTGCGGATGTGGAACAGCAGCCATCCTCCGGCCACCGACACCATTTCGGTCACCGCGTTCTCCGATCCATCCTCCTTCTCCTTCCTTGGGACAGACGGCGAGACCCTCTCCTTCACCAAGCAGAACGGCGTCTGGCAGTGGAATGAGGACAGCACCTTCCCCGCTGACCAGAGCGCGGTGGAGAGCCTGGCCGAGGACCTCTCCCACGTGGAGGCGGTACGCGCCATCTCCGACCCGGAACCCCTCTCCGCCTATGGTCTGGACTCCCCCGCCTACACCATCCAGGTGGCGGACAGCGGCGGGATGGGGGCCACCCTTCTGATCGGCGCGGCGGTAAACAGCGATTATTACGCGGCGCTGGAGGGCGGGGAGACGGTATACACCATCTCCTCCTCCCTCCTCGACACCCTCTCCATCGGTCTGATGGACCTGGCCGAGCCCGAGAGCATCCCCTCGGTCCGGGAGGACAACATCCAGTCCATCCAGTGGGAGAGCGGCGGCACCACCCTCCTCCTGACCAAGGACACCGAGACCCTGTCGGTGGAATCGGAGGACACCGGCTCTGTGGAGACCGTGACCGAGTACCACTGGACGGTCAACGGCAACGCCATCCCACAGGACAACGAGACCCTCTCCCTCCTGCTGGATGAGCTCTCCTTCCTGGGCTTCTCCTCCTGCTACGACTATGACGCGGAGGAGAGCGTCCTCGCCTCCTGCGGGCTGACAGAACCCGCGCTGGTGCTGACGGTGTCCTATGACGACGGCCAGAGCTTCACCCTCTCCGTGGGCCAGATGGACGGGGACGGCACTTACCGCTTTGCCCTCCTCAATGACTCCCGCGCCATACAGCGTCTCTCTGCCTCCTCCATCGATGTGCTGATGGGGCTGACCCAGGAGCAGCTGCTGACCGCTCCCGACACAGAAGAAGATACCTGATCCCCTCCTGACCGCAAGCCCCGGCAATCGGGGCTTGCGGTTTGTGCGCGGTCGTACTATGATGGAGGAGAACTGCCCCCGGCGGCATGGATCAAACGATACAAAGGAGAGACAACGATGGAACTGACACGAGAGCAGGGCCTGGCTCTGCTGCGCACCTACAATCAGGAGCCCTTCCACCTGCGCCACGCCTTTACGGTGGAGGCCGTGATGGACTGGTACGCCCGCACCCTGGGCTATGCGGAGGAGGCCCCCTTCTGGGCCATGGCCGGCCTGCTGCACGATATCGACTTTGAGCGCTGGCCCGAGGAGCACTGTGTGAAGGCCCCCGCGCTGCTGGAGGAGGCAGGGGCCTCTCCCGCTCTCATCCACGCGGTGGTGTGCCACGGCTGGGGGATGACCGGCGCGCAGGTCAAGCCGGAGCACGAGATGGAGCGGGTGCTCTTCGCCTGCGACGAGCTCACCGGGCTCATCGGTGCGGCCGCCCTCATGCGCCCCTCCAAGTCGGTGCAGGATATGGAGCTCTCCAGCCTGAAGAAGAAGTTCAAGGACAAGAAGTTCGCCGCCGGCTGCTCCCGGGACGTGATCCGGCAGGGCGCGGAGCTGCTGGGCTGGGAGCTGGATACCCTGCTGGACCGCACCCTCCAGGCCATGAAGGCCGGAGAGGCCGCCATCGAAGCCCAGTGTGCCGCGCTGTGATCCCCGCGCCGCTGGAGTATCCGCCCTATACGGCCCAGCGGCTGTGCCCGGGGCTGTGGCACATCCAGGACGCCACGGCCGACCATCCGCCCGGGACGCAGCCGGACGGGAGCTTTCACAGCCCCTCCAGCGTCTATGTGGTGGAGACCCCCAGCCAGGTCCTGGTCGTTGATCTGGGGCCGCCCTACCCGGGGCAGGCCCTGCGCGCCCTGGTGGACCGGATCGCCGGAGGGCGGGCCATCCAGGTGGCCATCACCCACAACCACTTCGACCACATCGGCGCTCTGCGCCAGTTTGAGGACTGCCTCCACCATCTGCCCCAACGCGATCCCATCCAGACGGCCGCCCCATCCCGCCTTCTCACCGGGGGCGAGTCCATCGCCCTGCCCCCCTATCACTTTCAGGTCCTAGCCGTTCCGGGACACACCCGGGGGAGCCTCGCCTTCTACGAGCCGGAGCAGGGCTGGCTCTTCACCGGGGACGCCTTCGGCTCCAGCTATGTCTGGCTCCTCTTCCTCCCCGACGCCGTGGAGGTCTACCGGGACACCCTGCGCCGGACCCTGGCGCTTCTGGGGGAGCAGGAGGATCTTCTCATCCTGCCCGGGCACCGCTACCAGCAGCAGATCCTTCCCGTCCCCGGGATCGATCCCCGCTCCCCCCGCAATCCTCGGCTGGGCCTCCCCTATCTCCGGGACATGCTCACCCTGAGCGAGCAGATTTTGGCCGGCACCGCCGCCTCCCGCCCCTTCCAGGCCTGCGGCCGGGAGGACCTGGCGGCCTACACCTACGGCCGGGCCGAGATCGACGCCCTGCTGCCCGGCCGTCCGCCGGTGGAGCTCTGAACTTTCACCAAATTTTAATCTTTCTTCCGCCCTCCCTCTGTTGCTTTTTCCCCATGGAACGGCTATACTAAGGAGTATTCGCACCGGAACTTTTTGGTACAACAGAAGGAGAATGTATTTTGAATCAGTCAACAAACGGCAAAAAACGTCGTTCCCCCCGCAGTAAAGCGGGAAAGATCCTCTTGAATCTGGTGGTCACCCTGGTGGTGGGTCTGGTCTATTTCTACGTGTCCCTGCCCGCCCTCAACCCCCAGTCCGGAGATTTTTACAGCTTCATCGGCCTGCTGTGCATCACCTATGTCATCTCGGCCCTGATCACCTCCGGCTTCTCGTCGGGTCTGGACCAGGCCGCCATGCCCAAGGAGCACTTCAAGGAGTATTTCCGCTTCATCAAGCAGCAGTGCCTCCCCATCGGCGTGCTGTTCCTGGCCCTGATCGCCGTGGCCCTGGTGGGCCAGGTCATCTCCATGCCCATCTTCCGGGCGGGGGCCTACCGGGATCTGCTGACCGTGGAGACCGGCGACTTCGCCAAGGAGATCACCCAGATCTCCTTCGACGAGATCCCCACCCTGGACAAGGACTCGGCCAATTACCTGGGTGACCGGCAGATGGGTACCCTCAGCGACATGGTCAGCCAGTTTGACTACTCCAACGAGTCCACCCAGATCAACTACCAGGGCCGCCCGGTCCGCGTGGCCCCCATCGCCTACGCCGACCTCATCAAGTGGTTCACCAACCGTGCCCAGGGCCTGCCCGCCTATGTGGTGGTGGACATGGTGACCCAGGAGGCCAAGGTGGTGCGCCTCTCCGAGGGGATGAAGTACTCCTTCTCCGAGCCCCTCAACCGCAACGTCATGCGCCACCTGCGCTTCTCCTATCCCACCTACATGTTCGATACCCCCCGCTTTGAGATCGACGAGGAGGGCACGCCCTACTGGATCGCCCCCCGGATCATCAGGACCATCGGTCTCTTCGGCGGCACCGACACCAAGGGTGCAGTGCTGATGAACGCCATCACCGGCGAGTGTCAGTACTATGAGGAGGTCCCCTCCTGGGTGGACAATGTCTACAACCCCAACCTCATCATGGAGCAGTATAACTACCACGGAACGCTGGTCAACGGCTTCATCAACTCCATCTTCGGTCAGCGGGATGTGACGGTGGTCACCCAGGGCTACAACTACATCGCCCTCAACGACGACGTGTACATGTACACCGGCGTCACCTCCATCAACTCCGACCAGTCCAACCTGGGCTTCCTGCTCTCCAACCAGCGCACCAAGGAGACCAAGTTCTACAAGGCCCCCGGCGCCACCGAGGAGGCGGCCAAGGCCTCCGCCCAGGGCGTGGTGCAGGACCTGGGCTACACGGCCACCTTCCCCCTGCTCCTCAACATCGCCGATGAGCCCACCTATTTCATCCCCCTCAAGGACGCCGCCAACCTGGTCAAGAGCTATGCCATGGTCAACGTGGCCCGGTATGACATCGTGGCCACCGGCAGCTCGGTCACGGCCTGTGAGCAGCAGTATATCCAGCTCCTGGCCCAGAAGGGGGTCACCTCAGAGGAGGAGCTGCCCCAGACCCAGGTCAGCGGCATGATCGCAGAGATCCGCTCGGCGGTCCTGGACGGAAATACCTACTATTTCCTCCGTCTGGAGGGCGATGAGACCTTCTACACCGTGTCGGCTGCCCAGAATCCCACCGCTGTGATCCTCAACGTGGGCGATACGGTCACCATCCAGCACGAGATCCGGGAGGGCGCCTCCGACATTCTGAGCGGCTCCTCGGTCACGCTGGACCGCAGGGGCGACGGCGCTGCCGTCCCCGTAGTGCCCTCCGCTGTTCCCGCCCTTCCCCAGCCCAGCGAAACGCCTGCCGTGGAGGAATCCATCCCTCCCGCAGCGTGATCCTCTTCTAGTTCCAAGCATATTAGCCCCGTCCGATTCTGAAGAACCGGACGGGGCTGTGTTTTATCCGCCCATCCCGGCATAGGATAGAGTAAATCAGGATGGGAGGCCGCGCCGATGGAGACCATCTCGCTGTGTATGATCGTAAAAAATGAGGAGGCCGTACTGGAACGCTGTCTGAACAGCGCCCGGGGGATCTGGGACGAGCTGATCGTGGTGGACACCGGTTCCCAGGACCGGACGCGGGAGATCGCCGCCCGCTTTACCGACCAGGTCCTCTCCTTCCCCTGGCAGGACGATTTCTCTGCCGCACGCAATGCTTCCTTTGAACGGGCCTCCGGCTCCTACTGTATGTGGCTGGACGCGGACGACGTGCTGCTCCCGGAGGACCGGGACGCCTTTCTCGCCGTGAAGGAGCAGGACCTGCCCGAGGCCGATGTGGTCATGGCTCGCTATCAGACCCTGGACGCGGACGGAACCCCCGTCCTCTCCTATTACCGGGAGCGCATCGTGCGCAACGTGCCCTGGCTGCGCTGGAGCGGCGCGGTCCACGAGGCCATCCCACCGCTGGGCCGCGTGGTATACACCGAGGCGGCCGTCACCCACCGGAAGGAGCGCCCCGGCGATGCCGACCGGAACCTGCGCATCCTGGAGGGGCTGCGCGCCTCCGGGCGCAACCTCTCCCCCCGGGAACAGTTCTACTATGGCCGGGAGCTCTACGAGCACGGCCGCTATGAGGACGCCGTGCGGGAGCTGGAGCTCTTTCTGACCGTAGGCTGGGGCTGGCGGGAGAACAATCTGGAGGCCTGCCGGGTCCTCTCGGCCTGTTACAGCGCCCTGCACCGCCCCCGCTGTGCCCTGCGCGCTCTGCTGGAGTCCCTGGCCTTTGATTCGCCCCGGGCCGAGATCTGCTGCGACCTGGGCAATTTCTTTCTGGAGCGGGAGGATTACCGCTCCGCCATCCGCTGGTATGAGCAGGCCCTCTCCTGTACCCGGGACGACCGCTCGGGCGCCTTTGTCCGGCCGGACTGTTACGGTTATCTCCCCGCCATGCAGCTGTGCGTCTGTTACCACCGCCTGGGGGAGCGGGAGCAGGCTGCGGCCTGGAACGAGCGGGCCGGGGCGTTCCGGCCGGACGACCCGGCGGTCCTGCGCAACCGCGCCTTTTTCGCAGGCTGAGCGCCCAAATACAAAAAGCCGGTCCGGAATATTTCCGGACCGGCTAAAGTGTGTTTCTGCGTTTTGTGCTGCAAGAGCCTCGCAGAGTTCCGCCGTCCACAGACGGCGGAAGAAGGTCAAAATCGTGTTTTCCGGCGGCGTGTACGTCGGAAAACACTCCCCTCAGGCCGCAAGTGTGCGAGCGCCAGCGAGTGCGCGCAGCGGACTGCATCCCCTCGAAAAAATGCCTGCATTTTTGAGAAGCGTGTCGAACGTGTTCGACACGCTGAGCCGGTCCGGAGAAAACTCCGGACCGGCTCTTTTCAATATCCGTTGACGATGGCATCCAGCACTTTGGAGGCCACAGCTCCGGCGGTGTCGGAGCCGCTGCTTCCCTCCTCCACCAGGACCACGAAGGCATAGGGGGCGTCCTCGTTGCGGAGAAAGCCCGCAAACCAGGTGTTGGGGGCCTTGCCGCCACCCACCTCCCCTGTGCCCGACTTGGCGCAGATGTCCATGTTGGGGAAACGGCTGCTGCCATAGGTCTGGGCCACATTGTTGGCCATCATATCCGCCAGACGGCTGGCGGTGTCCCGGTCCACCAGAGAGGCGGTCTGTTTTTTCAGGTAGAAGGACGCGGGGGTACCCAGCGGGGTCTCCGTCTTCTGGATGAGCTGGGGGACGGCAGCCTTCCCGCCGTTTGCCACTGCTCCCATCCACACCATCATGGCGCAGGGGTTGACCAGGTCGTTATACTGTCCCACACCGGCCCAGCCCAGCTGGTTGGGGGTGGTCCCCACGTCAAAGCGGCCTGCCGCCGTGGGGATCCCGTTTACCTTGTACTGGCTGGTCAGTCCGGCCTGGGTCACATAGCGCTCCATGGTCTCTGCGCCCAATTCGGCGGCCAGCTGGCCGAACACCCCGTTGCAGGAATTGGCAAAGGCCCCGTAGATGTCCATCTCCCCATGTGCGTGGGGACAGGTGATGACCTCGCCCCCCACCTGGGTGGAGCCTGTACAGGTAAAGGTCCGGCTGAACAGATCGGGGATCTCCTCAATGGCGGCCGTCAGGGTCACCGTCTTGAAAATGGAGCCGGGCGTAAAGGTCCCCGAGAGAAAACGGTTCAGGTAGACCCCGTCATAGCGCTCGTCACCCTCCTCAATCACCGGCGGATTGGCCGGGTCAAAGCTGGGCGAGGAGACCATGCACACGATCTCTCCGGTCTTGTAGTTGTAGACGCCCACCGTCCCCTTTTTGCCGCCCAGGGCCTGGTAGGCGATGTAGTTGTAGCGGGCGTCCAGGGTAAGGTAGAGGTCGTTCCCCTCGCCCAGAGGGCTGTACGCGCCGGTGAGCAGATTGTAGCCCGAGAGCTTATCCGCAAAGGCCACCAGCGCGCCGGTGCCAATGTTGCCCGACGGGTCGCCCACTGCATGGAGGGTGGCCTCCCGCACGGTGGCATTGTCGTAATAGCGGCGGTTCCCCGCCTCGTCCACCCAGGAGAGCACGTCGCCGTCCCGGTCCAGGACCCGCCCCACCGCCAGCTGTCCCTGGCTGTTATAGAGATGGCGGTTGGCGGCGAAGCCCGCCCAGCGTCCGCCGCTGAGCACAAAGCGCACGCAGAACAGTCCCAGGCCCAGCAGCATGGCCAGGGCCAGCAGAAGGCAGACTACCGCCCGTTTTTCAATCTTCTTCATCGTCCGCCTCCGCTCCGTATCCGCCGTATCCGGGCCCAAAGTCAAAATCAAAGTCCACCAGATCCTCGTCCTCTCCGGTGGGGATCACCCCGCTCCGGCCCCGGGTGGAGCGGCGGGCCAGGTGCTCCTGCCGCTCAGGGCCCTTTCTCCGCCCGGGCAGGCGGATGGCAAAGCTGGCGTTCTGCCGGGTGTCGGTAGCCTTCAGGAAGGCCAGCAGGCCCCAGGACGAGAGCATGGAGGAGCCGCCGTTGGACACGAACGGGAAGGTCACGCCGGTCAGCGGCAGGATGTCCACCGCGCCCAGCACGTTCAGCGCCGTCTGGAACACCATCATGGAGGTGGCCGCACAGGCGGCAATGATATAAAAGCTGGACCGCCCCGCCCGGCAGGCCCGCACCGCAAAGACCGCCAGGGTCAGGATACAGCACACCGCCAGGACGGCGATGACGAGGCCCCACTCCTCGCAGAGCATGCCGAACACCAGATCGGTGTCGGCGGCCGGGACCCGGTAGAGCCAGCCCCGGCCTGGTCCCACGCCCACCAGACCGCCGGAGGCCGCCGCCGACATGGTGCGGGTCTGCTGAAAGCCTCCGTCCGAGGCGTACTGCCAGGCATGCCCCCAGGTGGCAAAGCGCCGCAGGATGTAGGGTTTGAGGGAGAGCAGCATGAACCCGCCGAAGACGGCCGCGCCGCAGATGAGGGCCAGGGTGGCCCAGTCTCCGGAGCGGAGATAGGCGATCACCAGGAAGGTGATGAAAAAGATGGCCGCGGTGCCAAAGTCGCTCATCAGCGCCAGGCAGCCCATACAGGCTCCGGTCAGGACGATGAACAGGCCCAGGTTCCGCTTCCGGAAGAGGCGCTCCAGCGTGGCGGCCCCGGCAAAGATGTAGCAGATCTTGGCCACCTCCGAGGGCTGGAAGGAGATGCCGCCGATGCTGATCCAGTTGGCCGCGCCGTATTTCACCTGCCCCACCACCAGGGACAGACCCAGCAGGCAGATGGCCCCCACCGCCATGACCCAGCGGATCTTCTTCACCCGCTCCAGGTCCCGGAGAAAGATCCCCAGCACCAGGAAGAGCACCAGCCCCAGCAGCATGGCGGCCAGTTGCTTGAAGAGGGCGTGGGGCGCGGAGGACGCGGTCACCGACAGGGACAGGGTACACAGGAAAAAGGCAATGAGCTCCATCTCAAAGCCCACCCGCCGCAGTGCCCGCAGGGTGAGGAAGTAGATCCACATCAGAGCGGTCAGCGTAAAGAAGGCCAGGGGCAGGGAGACCTCGGCCTCCTCCCCCGCCGCTACCACCAGCTGGAGGGCGGCCAGGACCTGAAAGACCGTCAGGAGCACCAGCGGCCCCCAGGGCGAGGAGGGCTTCTCCACCCTCCGGCGGCGCTGCCGCCGCTCCTCCTGCTCCTCCTGGGAGACCGGCAGCAGCACGGTCTCCACTCCGCCCAGGCTGAGCACGTCACCAAAGGTCACCGGCGCGCTGCCCTGGACCGGCTTTCCATTGACCCGTACCCCGCCCTTGGAGTCCAGGTCGTGGACGGTCCAGGTGTCATCCTCGGCACGGATCAGCGCCGCGTGCTGGCGGGAGACCACCGGGTAGTTGAGCACTACGTCCGAGGACTTTCCCCGCCCCAGAATGTTCTCCCAGTGGGTCAGGGGCTCCTCCGCCCCGTTGGGCAGGGTCAGGTAGGCCCACACCTCCGGCAGATGGGGGACCTTTAACAGGGAGCGGATGGCCCCGGCCAGAATCCCCAGCGCCAGCACCGGGAACACAAAGCGGACCACCGAGGTAAACCAGGCTGCCAGCATGGGATAACGGGCCGGCAGCGTCAAAAACGCATGGATCAGATCCTGCGGCTGTGATAAAAGCAATGCGACATCCTCCTTTTTAACGGAATCCAAAGGGATTGCCTCCTATTATACCACAACTTTTTCCCCGCGCAAATCGGCCCGTTTTGCCCCCCGCTCCGGGCAGCCGGAGTCCCCCCTCCGATTTCTCCGGGGGAATTTCAAAAAAACGGTTGACTTTTCTTGGATTTGTATTATACTTATAAGTACAAAATAAAACTCAATAGTTTAAACTCATTATATCGAAAAATTCTATATCGTTCGGATGACATGACCGAGAGAGTGCGATACAATCGCCGCCGAAGGGGAATCAGAAAATCTCTCAGGCAAACGGATCGGCCATTGACGAGACTCTGGAAAGCGTGGAAGTTTTTTCCTCGCACCGAAGATGCAACCTCATCTATGTGAGGGAAACTTTCAGGTTATGACAGAGCGTATAGCATTTGCTATGCGCTTTTTTCATACCATGCAGTAACCGTCAGTATAATTTCTAATTTTTCTAGTTTACATTATCACAGGAGGTCATGATCATGGAGCGAAAAACCCCACTTTACGACTGCCACGTGGCGGCAGGCGGTAAAATTGTCCCCTTTGCAGGCTGGCTGCTGCCGGTCCAGTACAGCGGCGTGGTCGCCGAGCATATGGCGGTGCGCACGGCCTGCGGACTCTTTGACGTCTCCCACATGGGCGAGCTGGTCCTCCGGGGCAAGGACGCCCTGGCCAATCTCAACCGCCTGCTGACCAACGACTACACCGACCTCCAGACCGGCTACGCCCGGTACAGCCTCATGTGCTATGAGAGCGGCGGCGTGGTGGATGACCTGATCGTCTACAAGTGCTCCGACGAGGCCTACCTCATCGTCGTCAACGCGGCCAACTGCGAAAAGGACGCCCAGTGGATCTCCGAGCACCTCTCCGGCGAGTGCACCATGGAGAACATCTCCGACTCCGTGGCCCAGGTGGCCCTCCAGGGTCCCAAGGCCGAGGCGGTCCTCTCCAAGCTCTCCAAGACCATCCCGGCCGGCAACTATACCTTCATCGCCCAGGGCGAGGTGGACGGCATCCAGGCCTTGGTCTCCCGCACCGGCTACACCGGCGAGGACGGCTTTGAGATCTACTGCGCCGCCGCCGATGCCCCCGCCCTGTGGGAAAAGCTCCTGGCCGCCGGCAAGGACGAGGGACTCATCCCCTGCGGCCTGGGCGCCCGCGACACCCTGCGCCTGGAGGCCGGCATGCCCCTCTACGGCCATGAGCTCTCCGCCGAGATCAACCCCTATGAGGCGGTGCTGGGCATCTTCGTCAAGATGGATAAGCCCGACTTCATCGGCAAGGCCGCTCTGGAGCAGGCCCGTCCCATCTCCCGCCGCAAGGTTGGCCTGAAGGTCACCGGACGGGGTATCATCCGGGAGCACTGCGACGTATACGCCGGCGAGGAAAAGGTGGGCTTCGTCTCCTCCGGCACCCACTGCCCCTACCTGGGCTACGCGGTGGGCATGGCCATGGTCCCCGTGGAGTACAAGGAGCCCGGCACCAAGCTGCTGGTGGACGTGCGCGGCCGCAAGGTGGAGTGCGAGGTCATCAAGACTCCCTTCTACAAGCGGGCCCAGTGATCCTCTTTCCTTTGAACCAAAACTATGTACATAAAAAATCAAAAATCATATCGATAAAGGAGAAATTATTATGAACTTTCCTGCTGATCTGAAGTACGCCAAGTCTCACGAGTGGGTTCGCCAGGAGGGCGACACCTATGTCATCGGCCTGACCGACTTTGCCCAGGACGAGCTGGGCGACATCGTCTTTGTCAACCTGCCCCAGGAGGGCGACGCCGTCTCCGCCGGCGAGGCCTTCTCCGACGTGGAGTCCGTCAAGGCGGTCTCCGACGTCCTCTCCCCCGTCTCCGGCACCGTCGTGGCCGTCAACGAGGAGCTGATGGACGATCCCGCCAAGGTCAACAGCGATCCCTATGGCGCCTGGTTCATCAAGGTCGAGAATGTCAGTGATGTGGAGGAGCTGCTGGACGCCGCCGCCTACGAGGCCCACTGCGCCGCGGAAAAGGAGTAATCTATGTCGAGTTATCTGTGCTCTACCCCGGAAGAGCGGCAGGCCATGCTGGAGGTCCTGGGCATGAAGTCCATGGACGACCTCTACGTGGATGTGCCGGAGGAGGTCATGATCAAGGGCCCCCTCAACCTGCCCGCCCCCAAGTCCGAGCTGGACATCCGCCGGACCATGGAGTCTCTGGCGGAACACAACACCCGCTTCCATACCATCCTGCGGGGCGCCGGCGCCGAGCGCCACTACATCCCCGCCGCCGTCTCCCGCATCACCAGCAATGAGATCTTTGTCACCGCCTACACCCCCTATCAGGCCGAGGTCAGCCAGGGCGTGCTCCAGTCCATCTTTGAGTTCCAGACCATGATGTGCGAGCTCACCGGCATGGACGTGTCCAACGCCTCCGTCTACGACGGCGGCACCGCCGCCGCCGAGGCCGTGGCCATGTGCAAGGAGCGCAAGCGCACCAAGGTCCTGGTCTCCGAGACCACCCATCCCGACGCGCTGGCCGTCATCAAGACCTACTGCTACGGCTCCAACACCGAGGTGATCACCGTGCCCGCCAAGGACGGCGTCACCGATCTGGAGGCCCTCAAGTCCCTGCTGGGCGAGGACTCCGCCTGCTTCTACGTGCAGCAGCCCAACTTCTTCGGCATGCTGGAGGACTGCGACGCCCTGGGCGAAGCGGTCCACGCCGCCGGAGCCAAGTACATCATGGGCGTCAATCCCGCCACCCTGGGCGTGCTCAAGAGCCCCCGGGAGTACGGCGCCGACATCGCCGTGGGCGAGGCCCAGCCTCTGGGCATGCCCCTCTCCTGGGGCGGCCCCTACCTGGGCTTTATGACCTGCACCACCGCCATGATGCGCAAGCTCCCCGGCCGGATCGTGGGCGAGACCACCGACGACAAGGGCGAGCGCGCCTTCGTCCTCACCATGCAGGCCCGCGAGCAGCACATCCGCCGCGAGAAGGCCAGCTCCAACATCTGCTCCAACCAGGCTCTGTGCGCCCTGACCGCCTCGGTCTACCTGGCCGAGATGGGCCCCGCCGGTCTGGCTGAGGTGGGCAACCAGTGCTACGCCAAAGCCCACTACCTGGCCTCTGAGCTGTGCAAGATCGAGGGCGTCGAGCTGGTGTTCCCCGGCGAGTTCTTCCATGAATTTGTCACCACCCTGCCCGATACCTACCGGGTCCTCTGTGCGCTGGAGAAGAAGGGCATCCTGGGCGGCCTGCGCCTGCGGGAGGGCGTGCTGTGGTGCGTCACCGAGTACTGCACCAAGGCTGACCTGGACGAGGCTGTGGCCGTCATCAAGGAGGCGTACGGAAAATGAAACTGATTTTTGAATTGAGCAAGCCCGGCCGCGGCAACAAGGTCCTCACCCCCTATCAGACCACCCTGAACCTCAACCCCACCGCGGAGGTCCCCGCCGTGGAGATCCCCGCCGCCTTCCGCCGGAGCTCGGCCCCCCGTCTCCCCGAGGTAAGCGAGAACGATCTCTCCCGCCACTATAACGCTCTGGCCCGCCGCTCTTTCGGCGTGTGCGACGGCTTCTATCCCCTGGGCTCCTGTACCATGAAGTACAACCCCAAGATCAACGAGGTCATTGCCAACCTCTTCAAGTTCACTGACATCCATCCCCTCCAGCCCAAGCACACGGTCTCCGGCTGCCAGACGGTCTACGCCCTGGCCGAGAAGTACCTGTGCGGCATCACCGGCATGGATGCCATGACCTTCCAGCCCGCCGCCGGCGCCCACGGTGAGTTTACCGGCATCCTGCTCATCAAGGCTTACCATGACTCCCGCGGCGACTACGCCCGGAAAAAGGTCATCGTCCCCGACTCGGCCCACGGCACCAACCCCGCCACGGCGGCCATGTGCGGCTACGAGGTGTGCTCCATCCCCTCCACGCCCGACGGCATGGTGGACCTGGATGCCCTGCGCGCCGCGGTCGGTCCCGACACGGCAGCCCTGATGCTGACCAACCCCAACACCATCGGCAAGATCGACAAGAACATTCTGGAGATCACCAAGATCGTCCACGACGCAGGCGGCCTGTGCTACTACGACGGCGCCAACCTGAACGCGGTGATGGGCGTGGCCCGTCCCGGCGACATGGGCTTTGACGTGTGCCACCTGAACCTGCACAAGACCTTCTCCACCCCCCACGGCGGCGGCGGCCCCGGCTCCGGCGCGGTGGGCTGCAAGAACATCCTCAAGCCCTTCCTGCCCGGCTCGGCCATCGGCGGAGGCGGCGGAGAGCAGTCCGTGGGCCAGGTCAAGATGTTCTTCGGCAACTTCCTGGTGGTCCTGCGCGCCCTGGCCTATCTGATGACCCTGGGCAACTCCGGCGTGCGGGAGGCCGCCCAGACCGCGGTCCTCAACGCCAACTACATGAAGGCCAAGATGGAAGAGGCCGGCTATGTCTGCGCCTATCCCGGCATCTGCATGCACGAGTTCGTGCTGGACCTGTCCCAGCTCAAGAAGGAGACCGGCGTCTCCGCGCTGGATGTGGCCAAGAGCATGCTGGACCACGGGATCCATCCCCCCACGATGTACTTCCCCCTCATCGTCCACGAGGCGCTCATGTTCGAGCCCACCGAGACCGAGTCCCGGGAGACCATCGACGAGGCCTGCGCCGTCATGGCGGAGATCCTCAAAACGGCCAAGGAGGACCCCGAGGCCTGCCACACCGCGCCCCACCACACGGTCATCGGCCGTCCCGACGAGACCAAGGCGGCCCGCCATCCCGTGGTGCGCTACGACTTCAATTCCTGATCTGACCGCATGGCGGCGTCCGCTTCCCGGCGGGCGCCGCTTCTGCGTGTCGAACGGGTTCGACACGCTTCTCAAAAACGACAAGCGCTGCCGCAGAACACGCCGGAATCTATTTCTTCGGCGGGCGCCGCTTTTATTGAATGACTGGAGGTATCACCCATGCAATATGATCTGCTCGTCATCGGCGGCGGGCCCGGCGGCTTTGCCGCTGCCGTCAAGGCCGCCCAGCTGGGAAAGAAAGTCGCCCTCTTTGAGGCGCGGGAGCCCGGCGGCACCTGTCTCAACCGGGGCTGTATCCCCACCAAGGCCCTGATGCACACCTCCCAGCGCTATCAGGAGCTGAAGGAGGGCATCCCCGGTATCGCCCTGGGCGACGTACAGCCCGACTGGGCCGGGCTGGCCGCCCGGAAAAACGAGGTGGTCTCCACCCTGCGGGACGGAATGGCCTCCCTCATCAAGGGCAACAAGATCGATCTGATCGCCGAGCACGCCGTCATCACCGGTCCCCAGACCGTCCGGGCCGGAGAGAACACCTATGAGGGCGCGCATATCCTGGTCGCCGCCGGCTCCATCCCCTCCCGTCCTCCCATCCCCGGACTGGATTTGCCCGGGGTGGTGACCAGCGACGAGCTACTGGATGACATCTCTCCCCGGGACTCCATGGTCATCATCGGCGGCGGCGTCATCGGCGTGGAGCTGGCCACCGTCTGGGCCGCCATGGGCACCAAGGTGGTCATCGTGGAGGCGCTGGAGCGCATTCTGGCCAACCTGGACCGGGAGATCTCCCAGTCGGTCTCCATGCAGCTGAAAAAGCAGGGCGTGGAGATCTATACCTCCGCCATGGTCTCCCGGCTGACCCAGGAGGACGGCCGTCTCACCGTCCACTTCACCCACAAGGAGGAGGAGAAGGCGGCCTCCGGCGTCACGGTGCTGGCCGCCATGGGCCGCCGGGCCAACACCGCCGGGCTCTTCGACGGCGTGGAGGTGGAGCTCAACCGTGGGATGCTGGTGGTCAACGACCGCTATGAGACCTCCGTGCCCAGCATTCTGGCCATTGGAGACGCCATCGGCGGCATCCAGCTGGCCCACAAGGCCGAGGCCGAGGGCGTCCGCGCCGTGGAGCTCCTCTACGGCCATGTGCCCGAGCGTGTGTCCTCCCCCATCCCCTCCTGCGTCTACACCTCCCCGGAGATCGCCCAGACCGGCCTGACCGCCGACGAGTGCAAGGCCCAGGGCATCCCCACCCTGGTGGGCAAGTACGTGATGGGCGGCAACGGCCGTACCGTGATCGAGGGGGGCGGGCGCACCTTCATCAAGGTGGTCTTCCACGGGGAGAGCCACGTCCTGCTGGGGGCACAGCTCCTCTGCCACCGGGCCACCGATCTCGTCAGCGAGCTCAACACCGCCGTCACCCTGGGGCTGACCGCAGAGCAGATGCTCTCCCCCGTCCGGCCCCATCCCACCTTCGCCGAGGGAATCAGCGAGGCGGTGGAGGCCGCCTTCGGCCAGAGCCTCCACTCCGCGCCGGTGCGCAAGCGTTAATAACTGCGATAACCACAGCGCCCGGGACCGATTGGGTCCCGGGCGCTTCGCGTGTCGAACCGATGCGGCACGCAAAAAAGCCGCCCGCAGGCGGCTTTTTTTAATCCAGTTCTTTAACGAAATAGTACCGTCCATGGGTGCCGGCGTAGGGCTCCACCCGGCCGAACTCCCGGAACCCCAGCTTGGGGTAGTACTCCGGGGCCTGGAAGGAGAAGGTGTCCAGCTCGATGCGCTTGGCGCCCCGGGCCCTTCCCGCCGCCTCCACCCGGGCGAGGAGCTCCCGCCCCACGCCCCGGTGCCGCAGGGACTCGTCCACCCAGAGGATCTCCACATAGATGCAGTCCCCCAGCAGGCGGGCCAAAATCCCGGCCACCACCCGGCCTTCCTCCTCCACACACTGGGAGAGGTCCGTACTGGTGCCGATATAGGGCTGATTGTAGGCACGCAGCCCCTCCAGCACCGCCTGTTCATCCTGCTGTGTGCACTCTCTCCACTCCATACTCGCTGCCTCCTCAGTCGTCCAGATCAAAGGGGGGCGCCTGTTCGATGGCATCCCGCTCAAATTCCAGCTCTTCGGGCACCGGCTCCGACATGGGAGAGGCCCCGGCCGGCATGTTCTGCTTATACTGCATCTCCTGCCACTGGGCCTTGGAGATGAGGACCTGACGGGGCTTGGAGCCCTCAAAGGGGCCCACCACGCCCTTCTCCTCCATCTGGTCCACCAGGCGGGCCGCCCGGGAATAGCCCAGTTTCAGACGCCGCTGGAGCATGGACACCGACGCCATGCCGGTCTCCACCACCACCTCGATGGCGTTGGGCAGGAGCTCGTCGTAATCGTCCTCGGAGCTGTCGACGGCGCTCTCTCCGCCGCCCTTGTTCCCCTTGTCCTTGGCTGCGGCGTTCTGCTCGATCTCGTGGAGGACCTCCTCGTCGTACTCCGCGGTGCCGCTGCGCTTGACGAACTCCACCACGCTGGCCACTTCCTCGTCCGAGATGAAGCAGCCCTGTACCCGCTGGGGCTTGCCCGAGCCCAGGGGGAAGTAGAGCATGTCGCCCCGGCCCACCAGCTTCTCCGCGCCGGTGGTGTCCAGGATGATGCGGGAGTCCAGAGAGGACTGGACCGCAAAGGCGATGCGGCTGGGGATGTTGGCCTTCATGAGGCCGGTGATGACGTCGGCCGAGGGACGCTGGGTGGCGATGATCAGGTGCATGCCCGAGGCGCGGCCCATCTGGGCCACACGGCAGATGGACTCTTCCACCTCTTTTGCGGCCACCAGCATCAGGTCGGCCAGCTCGTCGATGACCACCACCACCGAGGGCATTTTCTTCATTCCCTCGGTGCGCTCGGCCAGGGCGTTGTAGGATTTCAGGTCCCGCACTCCCACCTCGGCGAAGGAGCGGTACCGCTTCATCATCTCGGTCACCGCCCACTGGAGGGCGCCGGCCGCCTTTTTGGGGTCGGTCACCACGGGGATGAGCAGATGGGGGATGCCGTTATAGATGCCCAATTCCACCATCTTGGGGTCCACCATGATGAGGCGGACCTCCTCGGGTGTGGCCTTATAGAGCAGGGAGATGATGAGGGAGTTGGTACACACCGACTTACCGGAGCCGGTGGTGCCCGCGATGAGCAGATGGGGCAGCTTTCCGATGTTGCACACCACGCAGCGGTTGCTGATGTCCTTGCCCACCGCGAAGGAGACCTTGGACGGGCTCTCCCGGAACTCCCGGGAGTCGATCACGTCCCGGATGCCCACCGGGGCCACCAGCTTGTTGGGCACCTCGATGCCCACCATGGAGATCTTGCCCGGAATGGGGGCGATGCGCACTCCGGTGGCTCCCAGGGCCAGCGCGATGTCGTCGGTGAGATTGGTGAGCTTGTTCATCCGCACGCCCTGGGCCAGCTCCAGCTCATACCGGGTGACCGAGGGGCCCCGCACCGCGTCCACGATGGCGGCGTCGATGCCGAAGGAGTGGATGGTGTCGGCCAGCCGGAGCTGGTTGGCCTGGAGCTCCCCGGCCATGTCGCTGGCCGAGACCCCCCGGCTCTGCTGGAGCAGATCGATGGGGGGATACTGATACTCCGGCCCCACCTCTTCCCGCTCCAGGCTCTGGGTGATGTCCCGGCTCACCTCGGCGGCGGCCCGGGCGGTCTCCTCCGCCTTGGCCTTGGGCGCGGTCACCGCGGGCTCCCGCTGGATCTCGGGCATGGGCGGCATGGGAGGACGGACCGGCTCGGACTCCTCCACGGGCAGAGGGGCGGGCTCCGGCGGACTCTCCCGCCGGAAGAGTCCCAGCGGGGGCTTGGGCTCGGGAGCAGGCTGGACCACCGGCTCCTCCACCCGCTCGGGCACCGGGGCCTGGACCGCCGCCGGCTCCTCCACTTCCGCCTCCGGCTGGACCGGGGCGGGCTCGGGCTTGCTCAGCACAGGCACCGTGGGCTCGGGCGGCTGGACCCGGTCTCTCCCCGCCAGGACCTCATCGGGCGTGGGCACCGAGGGCTTCTGGTTGAAGAACTTGCCCTTCTTGGTAAAGAGCGGGCTGGACACCGGCGCTTTCCCCACCAGGGGTCCCTCGTCCACCGGGATGTCGATCTCCGCGCTTCCCCGTCCCCGGGGGGCAGGGGCGGGGGCCGGCTTCTTCTCTCTGCGGGGCGGGAGCTCTTCCTCCTCATAGGCCGGGCGGTCCCGGATATAGTCCACGATATCGGCCAGGGTCACCCGCGCCGCCCCCATGACCAGAAGGGCCCCGGTGAGCAGGAAGACGATGCCCGCGCCGAACTTGCTGAAGATGGCCCCGAAGGACAGGGCCAGAATGCCGCTGACCACGCCGCCGCTCTGAAGGGCTTCGCCCTCCTTCCAGAGGGTCTGGAAGAGCTTGAGGTCCCAGGCGTAGGTTCCCTTGGCCAGAAGCAGGTGGAGCAGCGCGCCGAAGACCACCGGCAGCAGCAGGGTACACCAGACCCGCAGCTGGACCGGACGTCCCCGGTGGAAGGCCAGAATCCCGCTGGCCACCAGCAGCATGGGGGGCAGCAGCAGGAAGCCGTAGCCGATCAGGCCCTTGACCCCGCCCACGAAAAAGTCGATGAAGAGGGCCTTGACCTGGAAATAGCCCAGCGCGGCAAAGATGGCCAGAAGCAGGCAGATCAGCGCGCCTACCCCCCGCCGGATGGGCTTGGGGGCGGAAGCGCCGCTCTTTTTCCGGCTCCCGCCGGAGGCGCGGGACTTCCCTGCACCGGAGGAGGCGCGGCTCGTCCCGCCGCTCCGCTTGGTCCCGGAGCGGGGAGCGGCTCGCTTTCCCCCGGATGACTTCTTTTGTGCTGTGGCCATGGAGTTCATCCTTTCTGCGCAGAATGAGGCATGGTCACCATGCCTCATTCCCTAGAGTTTCAATGGTTGTAAAGTTTCATTACTTGCCGAAGAAGGGCACAATGATCCCGGCGATGAGAGCGCCCAGGCCCACGACCCAGCAGTAATAGGCGAACATGCCGAAGCGTCCCTTGTCCGAGAGGAGGTTCACCAGCCGGATGGCGAAATAGCCCACCACTGCCGCCACGATGACGCCGGCGATGTATCCGGGGATGAGGGCGGGGTCCACTCCCGCAGCGGCCGCCTCCCCGATCTTGAGCAGGTTGGCCCCCAGTACGGCGGGCAGGCTCATCAGGAAGGAGAAGCGCACCGCGAACTTCCGGTCAAAACCCCGGAAGAGGCCGGTGGAGATGGTGATACCGGAGCGGGAGATCCCGGGTATGGTGCCCACGGCCTGGGCCGCGCCCACCAGAAGGGCATCCACCAGCGTGGCGCTCTTGGCGTTCTTGTGTCCCTTGGCCCGCCGGTCCGAGAAGAAGAGCAGGAATCCGGTCAGGAGCATGGCGATGGAGACCGAGATATTGTGGGAGAAGGTCCGCTCCAGCCACTTGTGGATGGGCAGGAGGACAACGAGCGGCAGGGTGGCCGTCACCAGCAGGATGATCATGCGCCCGGCCGGTGTGGGACGTCCCATCCCCTTGGGGTCCCGCTTGACCAGGGCGGTCACCCACGCGCCGAAGGCCCGCAGCATCTCCCACACGTCCTTGCGGTAGTAGATACAAACCGAGATCAGTGTTCCCAGATGAAGGAGCACCGAAAAGAGCATGGACTCGGTCTCTTTCATCCCGAAAAAGGTCTCAAACAGCACCAGGTGGCCAGAGCTGGAAATGGGAAGAAATTCCGCAATGCCCTGGATCACGCCCATCAGTATGGATTGTATCAGATTCAACCCGGATCCCTCCATTCTCCTTCACCGCCCCTTCTCGATCCTCTCTGCGGGACGGCGTGCAGACGGTATGCATGACATACAGGAATATGATACCATACTTTCCCGCAGATTTCCACGTTTTTTCTTGCCGTTATGTCAACAAAAAAGGAATGGAGCAAACTCCATTCCTCTCTGTTTTATCCTCTTGTCCGCTCGCTCTCTCTGCGGTCCATCATCTGGTGCAGGCACTCCAGCGCGTCGGAGAGGCCGCCCACATGGTCGATGAGTCCAATGGCCACCGCCTCTTCCCCGTGGACCACGCTGCCCACGTCGGCGGCCAGCTCCCCGGTCTGGAGCATCAGCTCGGTAAAGGTATCCCGCTGGATCCTGCTGTGGCGGGTGACAAAGTCCAGAATCCGCTCCTGGATGCGGCTGAAATAGTGGAAGGTCTGGGACACGCCGATGACCGTTCCCGACATGCGCACCGGATGGATGGTCATGGCGGCCGAGGGCGCGATGAAGGAGGTCTGCGCGGACACCGCCAGCGGCACGCCGATGGAGTGCCCGCCTCCCAGCACCAGGGATACCGTGGGCTTCTTCATCCCGGAGATGAGCTCCGCGATGGCCAGCCCCGCCTCGATGTCCCCGCCCACGGTGTTGAGGAGGACCAGAAGGCCGTCGATGTCGTCGCTCTCCTCCACCGCGGCCAGCAGCGGCAGCACATGCTCGTATTTGGTGGTCTTGGTGGACGGGTCCAGAACCTGGTGTCCCTCGATCTGGCCCACAATGGTCAGGGTATGGATGGCGCCCCGCCGGGTGCGGATCACGGAGGAGCCCAGCTCTTCGATCTGGGCCCGCCCCTCTTCCATCTGCTCGGATTTGTTTTGCTCCATGTCGGTTCCCCCCTCTTGGTTTGAGGATAGGTTGCCCGATTTTTTGCCCTCTATCCAAAAAGGAGCCCCGGACAAACGTCCGGGGCTCCTTACATTCTCGATCGCGTGTATTCTGCGTTTTCGATGCAAGCGCCTCGCAGAGTTCCGCCGTCCGCAGACGGCGGAAGAGGATCAAATCGTGTTTTCCGGCGGCATGCACGTCGGAAAACACTCTGCTCAGGCCGCAAGTGTGCGAGCGCTAGCGAGTGCGCGCAGCGGACTGCATCCCCTCGAAAAAACGCTCTGCGTTTTTGAGAAGCGATCTTACTTGGCCTCGTAGACCGCCTTCATGCCCTTGTAGGTCATGTAGCAGTCCAGCTTGGAGACCGTCTCAAAAGGAGAGTGCATGGAGAGCACGGGCACACCGGCATCGATGGTGTCGATATCGCGGTTGGCCATGAAGCAGGCCACGGTGCCGCCGCCGCCCGCGTCCACCTTGCCCAGCTCGGCCATCTGCCAGAGCACGCCGGCCTCGTCCAGGGTGCGGCGGACATAGGCCACCACCTCGGCGGCCGCGTCGGAGGAGCCGGACTTGCCCCGGGCTCCGGTGTACTTGGACAGGCCCATACCGTAGTTGACACGGGCGCTGTTGCGCTTCTCATAGACCTCGGGGAAATTGGGATCGTAAGCCGCGGTCACGTCGGCGGAGAGGCAGAAGGACTTCTCGTAGCAGGCCTTCAGGGGCACCTTCTGGGTGTCGCACAGGTCGGACATGAAGGTGTCAAAGGTGGCGGACTGCATGCCGGACACGCCCTCGGAGCCGATCTCCTCCTTGTCGGCCAGGATGCACACGGCGGTGCGCTCGGGCACGCCCAGCTCCAGGATGGCGGCAAACTCCGCATAGGCGCACACCCGGTCATCGTGGCCATAGGCGCCGATGAGGGAGCGGTCAAAGCCGATGTCGCTGGCACGGAAGGCGGGGACGGCCTCCAGCTCGGCGGAGATGAAGTCCTCCTCCACGATGCCGTACTTCTGGTTCAGGATGTCCAGGATGGCCAGCTTGACCCGGTCGGCGCCCTCGTCGTCCTTAAAGGGACGGCTGCCCACCAGGATGTTCAGGCTCTCGGCGGGGATGGCCTCGCCCAGGGGCTTCTTGGACTGCTCCGCGCCCAGGTGGGGCAGCAGATCGTCCACGGTGAAGAGGGGATCGCCGGCGCCGGTGCCGATGGCCACCTTGAGAACGGTGCCGTTCTTCAGGGCGATCACGCCGTGGAGCTCCAGGGGGATGGTCACCCACTGGTACTTGCGGATGCCGCCGTAGTAGTGGGTCTTGAAGAAGGCCATCTCGCCGTCCTCATAGAGAGGATTGGGCTTCAGGTCCAGGCGGGGAGAGTCGATATGGGCCGCGCCGATGTTTACGCCATCGGCCAGGGAGCGATTGCCGATCACCGCCAGCATCAGGGCCTTGCCCCGGTTGGAGCGGTAGACCTTGTCGCCCGCCTTGAGCTCCATGCCCCGGACAAAGGGCTTGAAGCCCCGGGCCTCGGCCTGACGGATGGCCTCGTCCACACACTCCCGCTCGGTCTTGCCGGCGTCCAGGAACTTCTTATACTCCTCGCAGTAAGCACGCATGGCCGCCTCTTCATCGGCGGAAATACGATCGTAACCATTCTTGGGGGCGTAGCAGAGCGCTTCGCGGCGCAGCTCACCCACACTCTTTTTCTTGTCTTCCATAGGAAAGATCCTCCTTATATCACAATGGCAGACGCGCCGGAGCAAAGAGGCGCGCCTCAATGCGTCCTTGTCTATCCTACCACAAGTGAATCTTTTTTTCCAGTCATGAACTGGGAATTTCTTTTTCCCCTCCCAGCAGGGACTGAAACAGAGTCAAGGCCCGGCGCTGGAAGGTCTCGGGCGTATCCTCCGGGCCGTTTTCCAAGATATGAGAGCAGTGCGCCCGGTAAAAATCGTCGCCGGGCTGGGACTCCACCCGCTTCCGGGCGTACGCCTCGCCGATCCCCTCCCGGGCCATGATACGGCGGATGCGCAGCTCGGACGGGGCCAGAATGCCCACCACCGCGTCGCAGGAGGCGCCGATCCCGCTCTCGATGAGCCGGATGGCGTCCACCGCCACCGCTTCCCGGCCCTCTCGCCGGGCCGCCTCGGTCCGCCGTTCCAGCTCTTCCAGAATGAAGCGGTGGGTGATGGCGTTCAGGTCCTCCAGGGCCTGATGATCGCTAAAGACGATCTCCCCCAGCCGCTTGCGGGCGATCTGTCCCCCCTCGTCCAGGATCCCCGTGCCGAACCGTCCGGTCAGGGCCTCTTTCAATCCCTGGTCGGAGGAGAGCAGATCGTGGTACATGGCGTCCGCGTCGATGACCGCCGCCCCCAGGGCGGTGAGGGCGTGCAGCGCCGTGGTCTTGCCCGCCCCGGTGGGGCCGGTGATGCCGATGCGCTTCATATGGATACCTCCTCCCGCGCCCCCGCCCGCAGCGCAAGGCGCAGGTGGATGGCCAGGATCAGATTGACCGCCGGCACCAGGCCCAGCAGGATATGGAGGGCCAGCGCGCCGGGGCGCTTTTTTTGCAAAACACACCCCCGGACCAGGCCGTGGAGGAGGAAGATCTCCTGCACGGTCCACAGCACGCCGATGAGAAAGGCGGCCAGAAGGATCAGGGGGTCCAGAACGATGGCCACCAGGGCCACGTGAAAGACCAGGTGCAGCATGGGCCAGAGGGCCGCCAGCACCAGAGGGTAAAAGGGCAGCATCCACACCGGCCCCTGAAAGGCCCCGTGGAGGGCGACCGCCGCGTACCCATAGCCGCCGAGGAGCAGCACCTGGAGCGGGATGCCCAGCGCCAGGCCGTCATCCAGAATCCGCGCGGCACGCTGAACCCGCGTGGCCTCCGGGACCCGGGCCAGGGGGAAGAAGTTGGCCTTCCCCACCACGTAGAGCCCCAGAAGGGTCCCCGGCAGGGCGGACAGGGCCGCCTGCCCCCACGCCAGCAGGGACGAAATTCCCGCACCCTCCACCGTCTGCACCAGAGCCAGCAGCGTGAGGGCCGCCGTCCAGAGCGTGGAACAGAAATAGCCTGCCCCGGTGAGGAGCACCCACACCGGATGCCCCAGCTCGATCTTTTTCATCCGGTCCAGCACAAACAGCAGCACCACTGCCGCATAGACCAGCAAAATCGCCATGCCGCTCCCTCCCCGTCTGCTCAGACCTCCACGATGTGGAAGCCGGCCGCCTTGTTCAGCCGGTTGGACACCGCCAGACCGATGCCGGAGGGCTCCGGTCCCTGGGCCCAGATCTGCTCCACCTCCGTGCCGTCAAAGGCCCGCAGAGCGTCGAAGACCCGCCGGGCCTGCTCGGCCTGGTCGGCCTTGGGGCCGATGGACTCCACCGGGTGCCCCTCGAAGAGATGGGTGAACTCCGCAAAGCAGATGACCCCGTCCTGGTCGCCGATGTGGCGGCGGATGTAGCGGGCGCTCTCGGCCGCCTCCCCCTGGACCACGGTCACCGGGGCCTTGGGGGCGTAGTGCCGGTACTTCATGCCGGGGGCCCGGGGCTTCTCCCCCGCGCTCAGGAGCCGGGTGACGGCCTCGTCCACCGCCACCTCGCCCAGCACCTCCCGCAGCTCCTCCAGCGTCACGCCGCCGGGCCGCAGGAGACGGGGGGGCTGTACCGTCAGGTCCACGATGGTGGACTCCACCCCCACGGAGCAGGGGCCCCCGTCCACGATGCCATCGATCTTCCCGTCCATGTCCTCCAGCATGTCCGCCATGTTGGTGGGGCTGGGCCGGCCGGAGGTGTTCCCCGAGGGGGCCGCCACCGGCAGGTCCGCGGCGGTGAGGATGGCCCGGCACACCGGATGGGAGGGACAGCGCATCCCCACCGTGTCCAGTCCCGCCGTCACCACGTCGGGCACCATGGGCTTGCGCCGCAGGATCATGGTCAGCGGGCCCGGCCAGAAGCGCCCGGCCAGCGCATAGGCGGTAGCCGGGATGTCGGTGCAGTACCGCTCCAGCCAGTCCGCCGTGGGGATGTGCAGGATCAAGGGGTTGTCCTGGGGCCGTCCCTTGGCCGCAAAGATGCGGGACACCGCGTCGGCGTCCAGGCCGTTGGCGCCCAGACCGTACACGGTCTCCGTGGGGATGCCCAGAAGCCCGCCCTCGGCCAGAATGCGGGCCGCCTCTTGGGTCTGCTGAGATGTAAAGCGTTTTGTCTTCACAGTTTGTACACCTGATTTCTGCTCGTTACTCGTAGATTCCAACCGGCATGCCGGAGAGCTCAATGGCGGTATCCCGGGCAAAGCCGCTGCGCTGGAGGTAGTGCTTGACGGCCAGGATGCCGTACTTGGGGTTGGCCCGCTCGTCCTCCAGCTCCAGCTCCAGCCAAAACCCGGAATCGCTTGTGCCAGAGCCGGTGAGCCAGCCTTCCTCGTCCAGGACCTGGGCCAGCTCCAGCTTGAGCCGGTCCTCCTCCATGCCCTGGGGGAGGGCGGTATAGTGGATGCGAAGTTCCATACTGTTCCTCTTTTCTGTGCTCGTATGGGGGCGGACGGCCCGCGGCTCCTCCGCCCACACTGTAAATCAATTAAACTTTACGCCTCTTCCCCGCTCTTCAGACGCTCGGCCTGGTCGGCAGTCACCAGCGCGTCGATGAGCTCGTCCAGATCGCCGTCCATCACGGCGTCGATCTTATAGAGGGTCAGGCCGATGCGGTGGTCGGTCACCCGCCCCTGGGGGAAGTTGTAGGTGCGGATGCGCTCGTTGCGCATGCCCGAGCCCACCTGGCTGCGGCGCTGGCTCTCGAACTCGCTGCTCAGGCGCTCCTGCTCGGCCTCGTAGAGCTTGGAGGCCAGAATGCGCATGGCCTTGTCCCGGTTCTGGAACTGGCTGCGCTCCTGCTGGCACTCCACCACCGTGCCGGTGGGCTTGTGGATGAGGCGCACGGCGGAGGAGGTCTTGTTCACGTGCTGGCCGCCCGCGCCCGAGGAGCGGAAGACCTGCATCTCGATGTCGGCGGGATTGATCTGCACGTCCACCTCCTCCATCTCAGGGAGGACGGCCACGGTGGCGGTGGAGGTGTGGATGCGTCCGCCGCTCTCGGTCTCGGGGACCCGCTGCACCCGGTGGACGCCGCTCTCAAACTTCAGCCGGGAGTAGACCCCCTCCCCCTCGATGACCATGGAGAGCTCCTTGACGCCCCCCAGCTCGGTCTCGCTCAGGTTCACCAGGTCCACCTTCCAGCCCCGGGCCTCGGCGTACATGGAGTACATCCGGTGGAGGGAGTGGGCAAAGAGGGCCGCCTCCTCCCCGCCCACGCCGGCCCGGATCTCCACGATGACGTTCTTGCCGTCGTTGGGGTCCTTGGGGAGCAGGAGGATCTTGAGCTCCTGCTCCAGGGTCTCGATGTCCTTCTTGGCCTGGGCAAATTCCTCTTTGGCCATCTCGGCCATCTCCGGGTCGCCCATCAGCTCCTCGGCGTCGGCCAGGTCGCTCTTGCGGCGGTTCAGGTTCCGGTAGGCCGTGACCACCGGCTCCAGCTCCCGCTGTTCCCGGTTGAGCTTGGTCACCAGCGCGGGGTCGTTGTAGGTCTCCGGGGCGTTGAGCTGGGCCTCCAGCACCTGATAGCGCAGGTCCAGCGCCTCCAATTTATCGTTCATAGGCACTCCTTTTTCGTTGGTTTCCGGTCAGCGGTCCAGCAGCCAGGATTTGAGCAGGGCGGGGGCCTCCCGCACGTAGCTGTTCACCCGGGCGGGCAGATCGCTGCTGGGGGCCGCCAGGGTGGAGACATGGGTAAACCCGTTCCGGTCGGCCAGCATCCTGGCCCGGGTCAGATGAAAGCCGTTGGACACCACCAGGATGTGGGTCTCCTCCGGCTCCATGCCCCGCTCCTCCAGGAGCCGGGCGGTCTCCCGGAAGTTCTGGACGGTATTGCGGGAGTTCTCCTCCATCCAGATCTGCTCCCCCGGGACCCCCTGTTCGGTGAGATAGTCATACATGCACTGGGCCTCGGACATGGGCTCGTCGCTCCCCTGTCCGCCCGAGACCACCAGGGGTAGCTCCGGGTGCTCCCGCCAGTAGTCCAGGGCCGTATCCAGCCGGTCCTTCAGGAGGACGGAGGGCCCCCAGGGCTTTACCTGGGCGCCCAGAATCACCATCACCTGGGGCTCCTCTTTTATCTCGGTCCGGTCCCCGGCCAGCACCAGGCCCTCCAGCACCGCAAAGCACATGGCCCCCGCGATGGCCAGCACAATGGCGCTCCCCCGCAGGGCCCGCCGTAAGGCCGGGGAGCCATAGGACCCCAGCCCCCACAGGAGCGCCAGGACCGCGAAGGCCAGAAGGACCAGTCCCACAAACCGATAGGCCCCCGAGGCGAAGTGGTGCGTGAGGCCCGCCGCCAGGAAGAGGCAGAGCGCCGGGACCACGGGGCCGATCCCCCGGCGGGGGAACCGCTCCCGGCTCACCCCTGAGCCTCCTCCAGGGCGGCTGAGAGCTCTTCCCACTGCTCATAAAGGGCGGCAAGCTCCCCCTCCATGCGCTCCTTCTCCGCGCACAGCTCCTGCAGGCGCACATAGTCGGTGGCGGCCTCCTCCATCTGGCCGTTGAGGGCCTCCAGGGCCTCCTCGGCCTTGGCCACCGCCCGCTCGGCGGCGCTCACCTGCTTCTCCAGCATCTTGGTGCCGCCGCTGCGCTTGGGGGGCTTGGGCTTGCTCTCCTCCTTGGGCCCCTTGGCCGGGGCGGCCTTGGCGGCCAGCTCCAGCTGCTTGCGCCGCTCCTGAAAGGCCCGGAACTCCTCAAAGGTCCCCCGGAAATCGATGACCTGTCCGTCCTCGATCATCCAGATGCGGCTTGCAAACTGGTTGATGAAATAGCGGTCGTGGGAGACAAAGAGCAGCGTCCCCTCGTAGTCGGTGACCGCCTCCTCGATCCACTCCCGGGAGGCGATGTCCAGATGGTTGGTGGGCTCGTCCAGGATGAGCAGGTTGATGTTCTCGTCCATGAGCATGCACAGCCGCAGCCGGCTCTGCTCCCCGCCCGAGAGGGCGGAGACCGGCTTGAACACGTCCTCCCCCCGGAAGTTGAAGGAGGCCAGCCGGTTGCGGGCGGTCTGGGTGGTGCAGTTCTGGGCGTAGAGCATGGTGTCCACCAGGTTGCGCTCGGGGTGGTCGAAGTGGATGATCTGGGGGAGATACCCGATCTTCACCGTGGGGCCCCGGCGGATCTTGCCCCCGTCGGGGAGCTCCTCCCCCATGATGAGCTTGAGGAAGGTGGACTTGCCGGTGCCGTTGTCCCCCAGCAGGGCGATGCGCTCCCCACCCTCGATGAGGAGGTCCACGTCGTGGAAGAGGGTGCGCCCCTCAAAGCCCTTCTCCAGGCCCTTGATGAGGAGCACCTCGTCCCCCTGAAAGTCCCGCTCGCCGAAGCGCATGTCCAGCTTGCGCTCTTTCTTGGGCTTGTCGGTCTTGCGCAGGCGCTCGATCCGCTTTTCCATGGAGAAGGCCCGCTTGTGCAGCTTATCGTTGCCCATGAAGGCCCACAGGTGGAGCTTATCCGCCGCGGTCTGGAGCTGCTCGATCTTGGCCTGCTCCTTCTCGTACTGCTTGAGCTTCTCCTCGTAGCGGCGCTCCTTCTCCTCGGCATAAAAGCTGTAATTGCCCGCGTAGAATTCGGCCTTGCCCTCCTGGATCTCGATGACCCGCTTGACCACCCGGTCCAGGAACCAGCGGTCATGGGAGATGGCCAGCACGGTCCCCTTGAAGCGGTCCAGATATTCCTCCAGCCACTCGGTGGCCCGCAGGTCCAGGTGGTTGGTGGGCTCGTCCAGCAGGAGGATGTCGGTATCCTCCAGAATGAGCCGGCCCAGGTTCACCCGGGTCTTTTCCCCGCCGGAGAGGGAGGAGAAGAGCTGCCGGCGCATCTCCTGGGAGATGAGCAGGCCGTTGCAGACCTTGCCCAGCTCAGTCTCGGTGTCGTAGCCGCCCCCCGCCTCAAAGGCGGCGGTCAGCTTGTCATAGCGGCTCAGGATGGCGGGGTCGGAGTCGTGGGCCATGCGCTCGGTGAGCTCGGCCATCTCCCGCTCCATGCGGTGGAGCCGCTCAAAGGCGGTGCGCAGCACGTCGTCCACCGTATACTCCGCCGGATAGACGGGGATCTGGGAGATGAGGCCCATGGTCTTGCCCGGGGCCACCACCACTTCTCCCTCGTCATAGTCCAGCTCCCCGGTGAGGATCTTCAGAAAGGTGGTCTTGCCCGCGCCGTTTTTGCCCAGCAGGCCCACCCGTTCTCCCTGGTCGATCTGGAAGGTCAGGCCGTCCAGAATGCGTGTGCCGACCTCGAACTCCTTGACGAGGCCGGATACGGATATATCGATCATTGTTGTACTCCTATGTTGCGGAAAAGGCCGCGGGCCCCCTTGGGGAGTCCGCGGCTCCGAATTTACTCAGCCTCTTTTGTCTTGCTCTTGAGGTACTCCACCAGGTCCTCGAAGGCCATACCGCGGGAGGCCTTGACCAGGACGGTGGTATGGGGCCGGAGCACCTGGTCCAGCACGCTGTGGGCGCTCTCCTTATCGGGGCAGTAGTAGACCTCCTCCAGGGGGCTCAGCTTGGCCGCGTCGTAGATGTGCTTGGCCAGCTCACCCACCGCCACCAGGCAGTCGATCCCCACCTTGCCCAGGTACTCGCCCACGCCGGCGTGGAGCACCGGGGCCAGGGGGCCCAGCTCGAACATGTCGCCCAGCACGGCCACCTTGTGCTCGGCCTTGGTGTTGGAGAGGACCTCCACCGCCGCGCGCATGGACTGGGGATTGGCATTGTAGGTGTCGTTGAGGATGGTGATGTCGTCGGCCCGGTGGATGATGTTCATGCGCATCTTGGTGGGCGCGAAGTGGAGCACGCCGTCCACGATCTCCTTCTCGGTGAGGCCGAAGTGCTCGCCCACCGCCATGGCCATCAGGGTGGGATAGATCATGTGCTCGCCCAGGGCGGGGATCTCCACCGTTCCCTCCATCCGGGGGGTCTTGACCCGGCAGGTCATGTGGCTCTTGCCGTCGCTGACGATGTCGCTGGCCCGGTAGTCCAGGCCCTCGCCCCCGCCGCACCAGACCGTCTCAAAGGGCAGCTTGGGCTCCAGGGAGCGCAGGAGGGGATCGTCGCCGTTGAGGACCACAAAGCAGTCCTTCTTGGCGTGGTGGAAGATCTCGCTCTTGGCCTCCAGGATCTTCTCCCGGGTGCCGAAGAACTCGATGTGGGAGTCGCCCACGTTGGTGATGAGGGCCACGTCGGGCTCCACGATGTCGGAGAGATAGTCGATCTCCCCGGCGTGGTTCATGCCCAGCTCCAGCACGGCGATCTCATGCTCCCGGTTCAGGCGCAGCAGGGTCATGGGCACGCCGATGTCGTTGTTCAGGTTGCCCTCGGTCTTGAGGACCTTGAACTTCTCCCCCAGCACGGCGGCCACCATGTCCTTGGTGGTGGTCTTGCCCACCGAGCCGGTCAGGGCCACAAAGGGGATGTGGAACTTGCTCTTATAGTGCTTGGCAAGATCCCGCAGGGCCCGGCCGGTGTTGGCCACCTTGATATAGAACTTTCCGGGCAGATAGCTCTCCCGCTCCCGCTGGGTGAAGCAGCCTGCGGCTCCCCCCTCCAGCGCGGCGTTGATGTAGGCGTGACCGTCAAAGCGCTCGCCGGACAGGGGCACGAAGAGGGACCCCTCATGGATGGTCCGGCTGTCGGTCTCGACCCGGGTGATCTCCCGGTCCAGGTCGTGAAACTCGCCCAGCATGTGCCCGCCCACGACCTCCATGATCTCGCGTATGGTGATGGCTTCCATCGAATCTCCTCCTGGGGACCTTGGGTCCCGCGTTTTTATTTCTGTTCTTTCCGGGCCTCCAGCGAGGCGTCCACGATCTTCTGGCACAGGGTGTCGTAGTCCACACCCACCGCCGCGGCCTCCTGGGGCAGGAGGCTGGTGTCCGTCATACCGGGCAGGGTGTTGACCTCCAGGAACCAGGGCCGGTTGTCCTTGTCCAGCACAAAGTCGCTGCGGGAATAGGCCGTGAGACCCAGCAGCTCATGGATCCGCCGGGCGGCCGAGCGCATCTGGGCCTCCGCCTTCCCGTCCACCTGGGCGGGACAGACCTCCAGAGAGGCCCCGGCCACATACTTGTTCTTATAGTCGTAAAAGCCCGTCTTGGGGATGACCTCGATGGGGGGCAGGCTCTCGCCGTCCAGCACGCCGCAGAAGAAATCCCGGCCCTCCACGAACTGCTCCACCAGCACCTGGCGGCCCAGGCGGCGGCACTCCCGCAGGGCCTTGTGGAGCTCCTCCCCGGTGCGGCAGATGAACACGCCCACCGACGAGCCTCCGTTGTGGATCTTCACCACGCAGGGCAGGGGCTCGCTGCGCTCCACCTCTTCGATCTCCCGGTCGGTGAGCTTGACGGTGCGCCACTGGGGGGTGAGGATGCCCTCGGCCGCCGCCAGCTGCTTGGTGTAGTTCTTATCCATGGCGATGGCGCTGCCCAGATAGCCCGAGCCGGTATAGGCGATGCCCAGCATATCGAACGCAGCCTGGATGCGCCCGTCCTCGCCGCTCTCGCCGTGGAGGGCATTGAACACCACGTCGGCCATCTGGCAGGCCGCCAGCACGCCCTGGCCGAAAATGCTCCCGCTCTGGAGCTTGCGCGCGGCCTTCACCGCCTCCAGATCGGGCTCCTCCTCCTTGATGCTCAGATCGGGCAGCGGGGGCGGAAGCCGGAACAGATCCGCGAGCGGATGCCCATAGTCCTCCAGTCCCAGATACAGGTCCACCATGGCTACCTGGTGCCCTTTCCGCTGCAGAGCCTGCGCCACCATGGCGCCCGACGCGAAGGACACGTTGCGTTCCGGACTCAGTCCGCCCGCCAACACTACTATATTCATAGATACACCTCTAGACATTGTTCCAGACTTACGCGTTTGTTTCAGTATATGCATACATGGGATATTATAACATACCCGTACCGGATACTCAATGCAAAATCGCGCCTCTCTCCCGGTTGTTCGGGCGATTTCCCCCGGTTTCCCCGGCTCCGGGCAGAAAAAAAGACCCTGTCCGGTGGAGCCATGCCCTTCAGGGTCCCTCTTCTCTTGGCGTCAGCGCCCCTCCAGGGCGGCGGTCAGACGAGCGGCGATGGCGCCGCACTTGTCCAGAAAGGCCTTGCGGTCCGGGTCCTCCGGATCGCCCATGCCCGCCACGGTCTCCATCTGGTTGCGCACCCGGGCCAGGAGCCAGGCGTAGTCCTCTTCTCCCAGCGCATTGCCCCGCAACCGCTCCAGCATGCCGCCCGCGATACGCTGCATCTCGGCGGAGCCCACGTCCTCGCCATAGTTGTAATACAGTCCCACCAGCCGCTCCAGATAGCGCTGGTCTTCCTCTAATAACACCGAAATCCCCCATTTCTCCCCGTTCTGGTACGCATCATCATAGCAGATTTTACCGGCACTGACAAGGAAATTTACACGCCGTTCACACTCGGCCCCCTCTTCTTCAGAGTAATTTCAGTTTCCCACTTTATACTAGGAAAGAATTAAAGAACAGGAGGCTGAATGTATGCAGCTCACAACCCTCCCTGCGGACGCCCCGTCCGCTTATGAAACCCCCAGGAAGCGCCGAACGCTCCCAAAGCGCCTGCTCCTTCTGCCGGCGCTGGCGGTGCTGGCCGCCGGGGGATTCGCCCTCTACCAGCTCTTCTCCCCCTCGGAGTCCTCCACGCCGCTCACCGAGACCCTCACCACCGGGAGCCTTGCCACCACCATCACGGGCACCGGTGTGACCCTCCCGGCCGACAGCCAGACCGCCACCGTGGCCTCCACCGCGGAGATCACCAAGGTCTATGTGGCCGCGGGCGACATCGTCCAGGCGGGCGATCTCCTCTACGAACAGGACGACTCGGAGCTGGATGAGCAGATCGGCACCTACCAGGATCAGATCGCCGATCTCCAGGATGAGCTCACCACGGCCCAGACCCAGCTCTCCGACCTCCAGGAGACCCTCTCCCATCTGACCGTCACCGCCCCCTTCTCCGGCACCGTCACCGAGGTGGAGGTGGAGGCCGGCGACTCCGTGCAGGCCGGTACCAAGCTGGCCCAGCTGGTGGACGACAGCCAGATGACCCTCACCGAGTATTACAGCTACGCCTATGAGTCCGAGATCCGGGTGGGCTCCAAGGCCCAGGTCTCCATCGCCAGCCTCATGCTCAACCTGGACGGCACCGTCACCGACGTGCAGAAGGTCTCCCGCTACACCACCGAGGGCACCAAGTGCTTTGCCGTCACCATCACCGTGGATAACCCCGGCGCCCTTGCTTATGTGTGATAAAGAAGCAATAGAAGTGCAAAAAATTTTGCCGTTCCTATCCGACACTTGGCCATTGTGTCGGATAGGTCGGGCGGTTATTCGGGCAAGTCAATCTTGCCGACAAAGCTGTAATAAATCTCAATGTCCTGCCTGCGGGTGCCGTTCTCATCATAGCTGCACTCATGCACCACAATTTTCTCGATCATTTCCCGCAAGAGAGTGGGGGTCAGTTCTTCAAAGGCAAGGTGCTTGCGGACAATGCCCATAAATTTCTCGGCGTTGACGGTAGCTGCCTGTGACTTGTCCAGTTCGGCTTGCAGGGCGGCGGCTCTCTTTTTCAGCTCCGCTTGCTCGGCTTCGTAGTCAGCCGACAGTTCCATGAAACGCTCATCGCTGATTTTGCCGTTTACATTGTCCTCATACAGCCGCTTGATAATGCGGCTGATTTCAGAAATGCGTTCCTGCGCCTGTTCAAGCTGCTTGATGGCTGCGGCGGTCTTTCGCTTGCCGCCGATCTCGTTCTGCTGGACAAGTAGTTTCACAAACCGGCTCTCATGCTTGGCTGCGTATTCGGTCACTTGCCGGAGATTTGCCAGGACACCAGCGGTCAACAGATCGGTGCGGATAAAGTGCGCCGTACAGTTGCGGGTGCGCTTCTTGTAGCTGCCGCAGATGTAGCAGTCCTGTTTGCGGTCTTTGTTCTGATACCGCTGCTGATACAGCACATGGCCGCAGTCGGCGCAGAACAAAATCCCGGAGAACAGCCCCACTTCATCGTAGCGGTTCGGGCGTTTGCGCTGTTTGCGTAACTCCTGCACCCGTTCCCATGTTTCCTTGTCGATGATCGGCTCATGGTGGTTCTCGAAAATGGCCTGCTTCTCGACGGGGTTCTCTATGCTGTGCTTGACCTTATAAGAAGGCTTTTCCGTTTTGAAGTTCACCAGACATCCGGTGTACTCTCGGTTTTCGAGGATATGAACGACGGTGTTGGTCGCCCATTTGCACTCATAGCCTGGGTGATAACGGCGGGTGCTGCCTGTCCGCTGATATTCCAGCGTCCCCGGCGTGGGGATTTGCTGCTCCGTCAGCATACGGGCAATCTTGGTCGGGCCGTTCCCGGCAAGGCAAAGCTGGTAAATCTGCTGCACCACCGGGGCGGCTTCCTCGTCTATAATAAAATTCTCGTCCTCGTCCATCACATAGCCGTAAACCGGCTTGCTGGTAACAGGCTTGCCGCTCATGCCTTTTGACTTTTTCACTGCCTTGATTTTCTTGCTCGTATCTCTCACCAGCCATTCATTGAACAGATTTCGCAGCGGGGTAAAATCGTTGTCCATGCCCTCGCTGGCACTGTCCACATTATCGTTGACAGCGATAAAACGCACACCCTTTTGAGGGAACAGCATTTCACTAATATAGACAAGGGCACAAAAGGGATAGCGTATGACGGGGGCAGCCCGTCAGATTTTCCATTCGATTTCTA
>NZ_JADMVY010000016.1:0-48362 GCF_015547905.1 Clostridium sp. J1101437_171009_A5 | reverse complement strand
ACCACTGTCAATCTCTGGTCTGTCTTTCGTGCTTTTTTGTCAGAGTACTGTCCTTTCTATAGGTACCATTTTAGTCTGTCCTCTGTACTTAGATTTACTTCAAATGTGACCTTCTTGGTGGTCCAGGATGAACCGGCCCCCGGTCCAGCGGCAGGGCCCCCCCTGGCGGGCGGTGCGCCTCTGCGGCCTACATACTCTGCCCCATGGTCATTGCAAGGCCGGCCATGCTCTGCCCTTGCACCAGGTCGTCGTTCCAGTCCTTATGCACAGGGAGCAGGATACCGCTGTGGTATCCTGCTCCCTGTAACTCTTCCTGGAGGCGCCTGGCCGCCGTCTGCCCAGGCTCGTCGTGATCCAGACAGAGCACAACGGATTGGAGGCTGGGATGCTGCTCCAGCATCCAGCACACGGCCTGGCCGCCAGTGCCGCACAGGGCTACATAGCTGTGCTCCTGCCATCTGTCCGGATACAGCGTGAGGAAGCTCAGCAGATCAATCGGGGCCTCGAACACATAGAGCAGGCCGTCCTGCCCCACGTGGTGGAAGCTGTACTGGGGCTTGCTGCCCTCCACGTTTACCTTAAAGGACTTGCCCTGGCTGTTGGTGCTCCGCTTGTGAGCGTGGCGGGGAACGCCCTGCTCATCCGTGCCCACAAAGACACAGTTGTGGTATTGAGCATCCTCGTACAGCAGGCCGGACCGGGCGAAGTGGGTGACCACCTCCCGGCTAACGCGGCGCTGTTTCATCAGGTAAGCGTACACACGGCGCATATCGGCGTTGGGCGGAGGCAGGGCGAAGGGCTTAGGCGGCTCCTCCCGCTTTGGCTCTGCGGCGGGATATGTCGCGCCCAATTCATTCCCCAACAGGAGCTCCATGGCCTCCTGATAGCTCATGCCGTAGTAGTGCTGGACAAAGCTGACCGCATGGCCGCCCTGCCGGGCAATATGGTCGTACCATTCGTTGCCCCGGACGGTGATATGGTGCACCCTAGCCAGCCGGGACTCCCGCCCGGCGCGGAGCAGCTTCTCCCCCCGCTGCCGCAGGAATTCCTCCAGATCAACGGAGTTGGCCCGCTCCTTCTGTTCATCGGTAAAATGGATATAGGTTCCCATGCTGGCTCACCTCGAATCAAACGGTTGACTTTTGTTTATACTCTGTATATACTATCTTTGAAAGGCAGGTGTCGTTCATGTACGCGACGATCCAAAAATGGGGCAACAGCCAGGGCCTGCGGATCCCCAAGGCCCTCCTGGACGCAGTTGGTCTGAAAGAACACGACCGGGTGGAACTGGTGCAGATGGATGATGGTATCAACATCCGGCGTGCCTCTTCCATCCCGCACCGCACCCTGGAGGAACGCCTCACCGCATTCTACGGAAAGCCCATTGACCAGATCGACCGAATTGAGGCCGAAGAGCTGGATTGGAGGAAGGCGGAGGGTTCTGAGGCATGGTGACGATTTTTGAACAGGGGGACATCGTCTATCTGGACTTTGATCCCCAAGCCGGCCATGAGCAGAAGGACCGCCGCCCTGCCCTGGTGATCAGCAACAATCTGTTCAACCGGGTCAGCAGCCTGACCATGGTGTGCCCCATCACCCATACAGACCGGGGCCACCCGTTCCACCTCCGGCTGGATGAGCGCACCAGGACAGACGGGGTCATCCTGTGTGATCAGGCCCGGATGCTGGATCTGAACAGCCGCCACGCATCCTTTGTAGAACGTGCTCCGGAGGACATCTCCTCAGAGGCGGTAGATATGGTCATCGGTTTTTTGGAACCGAAGTAGCGGAAGAAACCACGGAGGACTACCAGTTCAATGGCAGTCCCCCATCTTATCTTTGAGAATGCTGGGGGATTTCCTCATGGTCATCGGCCTTGTGTCCCAGGGCCATACGCTTCTCCCGGAGCATCCGGCGCCGCTTCCGGTCGATGTGCAGGCCAGTCTGGATGGCATCGGAGGCGGACTGCTCCCGGAAGATGCGGCCCATGTTGTGGAACAACTGGAGGACACATCGGGCGGTATCCGCGTGGGATACCGTCCGATGTGTCTGTGTACGCTGGTGGTGCGCGGCCTCCTGTTGTGGGTGATGTGCCCCATGCGGCAGGCCCGATTGTGCAGGCGGTGTGCCCGACGGTGTGGGCATGTGTACCATCTCATCTGCTGTGGGATGCTCCCCCCGCCCCAGCTGGAGCGCCTCCCGGATGACCATGTTGCGCACGGCCTTGAACTCCTTCTGTTTGGAAAGCGGCAGGCGCTCCGGCATCTGCTCGGAGTAGGTGCGGCACACCTCTTCCCGCATCTGGTTCCACAGGTCATAGGCGGCCGCCACACACTCGTCCTTTGCCAGCTCATCCACGATGGCGTCCACCAATGCTTTGGTCTTGGGTGGCAGATATCCGTAGACTTTTTTGCCCTTGGTGCTCTGCAACCGCTGGGTCAGCTCCAGCACCAGCCGTTCCAGGTTTTCATTTTGGAGCTGTCCGGTCTCCATCTGTGCAATCAGCTCTGCCATGGTGCGCTCCGCGTCCCGGCTTAGGGTGTCCCGGTATTCGGTTTTCTGTTCGTAGACGTGGAGCAGATCCTGTTGGAAGATCCGCCGGCCGAATGCGGACTTCACCTGCTGGATACCCTGCCTGGTGAGGTAGCCCTCCTTGGGATCGGAGGAGAACACCACCATGTGGATGTGGACGCTGTCCTCCTTGCGGTGGAAGGCGGCGTACCAGTGCAGGTGCTCCAGCGGGATTTTATATCCTCTGGCAATCTCAGGCGCACAGGCGCACACCAGCTGCCGCCAGCTCTCCGCGTCGTTGTAGCCCAGCCGCTCCGCGTCCTCCCGGCGGATGGCCACCACCGGCGTCCACACGCTGCCGGTGTGCTCCGCCACCTCCCGGACGGCCTGGGAGAGATTGCGCACCTTACCCCCGGCGCACCACAGGCCGTGCTCACCGTCCATCTGCACGCCGGGACGGTGGGACACGTAGTCCAGGTAGTTCTCCAGCCGGCTCATGGGCTCCGCGAAGTCCTCCTGCACTTGGCGAATGAAAGTGTTGGCGTTTGCTTGGGTGGGCGCGTTGCAGTAGTCTTCATACTCCAGCAATTCCTTCGCGCCGGGGAAGTCCCGGAGCAGGCTCTGGATATAAGCCTGCTGTTTGCTCGTAGCGGACTGGTCTTGTTGTTCACCCCTGAGCACTTCCACGCCGGGGCGGGTGGCGATGTAGCGGGCCCGGTTGGACAGCTTGGCCGCGTCCCTGCCGCCCTTCAGGTAGGGGGACATGAAGCGGACGCGGCTCATCCGTCAGGGTAGACCTGTCGCTGGAGATCCAGCGCGTCGTCAAAGCTGATCTTCCCGTTGGTACGCAGCACCTCGTCCACCGCATAGGCCCGCAGCTCCCGGCGGTTCACCGGATCAGCGCGGAAGTGGGCGGCAACGGTGTGGCTCATCATGTTCACCTCCACGCACAGCTTGAACAGCAAAGTGCACAGCCGGTTTTCGTTGTCTGCCAATGTACCCCGCAGGGTGTCCACCAGGGCGCGGGAGAGGTACTCTGAGGTATCCTCCGTGGCCAGGTAGCCCATGTAGAACCGCAGGGCCTTTTCAATAAATTCACTGCGCGTTTTGCAGTTGTCTTCCTCCAGCCAGCCGTCCATCCGGCGGATCACACCGGGCGTCAGCCAGACAGCGGTGCGCTTTTTGTTGTCGTGTTCCTCCATGTTCTTCACCTCCGCTTTTGCCTGCGACACAGCGGAACCCGCTGGCGCAGTAAGTGTTTATCTGAACCCGACCACCCCAAACGGCCGGAACCTCCCATTCCGACCACCTGGCCTAAAATCCGGGAAAGCCCCGCACTGCGGGGCTTTGTGGGCGGGAGGCGGGCGCTTGCGACCACCTCCCTTTATCCTCGTACTAAAATCGAACGCCCCAAACCGGGGCGAAACTGGCCCCAACGGGGCGGTTTCCCGTCTGGGCGGGGCCCTGGCCCGCCCTCTGCCTGAAACCGGCACACAGGGCGCACACGGGGCCGACGGCGTGCTCACAGCTGGGCCAGGCTGGGGGCCTGGCGGGGCTGCGGTTCCTCCACCAGATACCGGGCCCGGAAATCTGCCAGCGCCATGCCGGTCTGTTCCAGGCAGTAGGCGTCCATCTTCTCCAGCAGCGCGGCCTGCTCCTGCTTGGCCAGCGGATACCGGAAGGCGAACTCATTGCCGTCTCCGCACACCAGGATGACGTCTAGTGCGGAGCACGGCCGGCTGGCGTTCAGGTCATAGGCGGCGTACACGTTGAGCCAGTCGTCGTTTTCCGCGGTCGCTACGTGGGTGCCAAAGACCGCGTCCGGGTCAAAGGTCACCGGCATATAGAACTGGAGCAGCCCACCGCACTCGGACAGATCCTCCGCGAAGCCAACCTCCCCCATGGGCAGCCGGTGTGTCCCGACCGTGAGCTCCGGCGGCTCGGCTTCCTCCGTTGTCAGCAGATGACTGTACTGCTGCGCCAGAGAACGGTCGGTGCGCCGCTGACAGCATGCCTCCATCTCCCCGCGCAGGACGTCTCGCTCCGCCCTGTTAAGCGGATACAGGAACGGATGCGCCTTCTTTCCAAAATTCCGGCAGAGGGTTATTTCTATGTGGTCCGCCACATCCTGAAGCGCAAAATCATAGGCAGTATGGAGGTTCAGCCAGTCACACAGTGAACTGGTATCCAGCTCCGGGCCAAACACCTCCTGCTGAACTTCTTTGCTGACACAGTCGAGCTGGAAATCCAGCGTGTGGCCGATACGCAGGATCTCCTCCGGGAACACCAAATCCCCCTGCCGCAGATCCCTGCGGTGGGTCAGTACGGGAACACTCACAGGCTCATCCCTCCCAGTACAGGCCCATTCTGCTCCGGCACGCTGTTTACCTGGGCCTGCTGTTCCGCCAGGCAGTCCAGGATCTCCTGGGCCTGCGTGTCCAGAAGGACGTCCTGTTTTGCCGCCCACGCCAGGTAGCCGTCCAGCTTCATACCCCGCTCCAGCAGGGCTTCCGCCGCCGCCTGCGCCTGCGCCCGCAGACACACGTTCATCGCCTCATAGTCCTCCGGCTGCACCCGCAGGCTGTCCCTTAGCAGATGTGCTACCCTCTGCTCGTCGTATGCAGCGAGCAGAGGGCGCAGCAGGGGGGCGGCCTGGTCACCCGGCTGGAGGCCCTTTTGGAGCAGCTCCGTGAGCATGGGCAGATCATGGGCATAGGCGGCGCCGCACAGCAGCCTGGAGGGTGCGGCGGCAACCTGCTCCGGCGTGGCCCAGCGGATAAGCTCTCTGGCCATGGCGCGGTTCTGCCCGAAGGCGTACCGGAGCACCTCACCGGGCAGGGCGGGGGACGGATTGGCCACCTTGTCCATTGTCTGATCCAGCATCATCTGCACCCGCTGGAGATCCCCGGTGTCCACCGCCCGTTTGCAGGCATCCAACCAGACGTCCTCCGGGTAGGGTGACTTTGTCCCAAGCATCAGTCTGGCCATCCGTTTGCCCACTGGGCCTGGCCTGCCTGCCGCTGCGGCCAGCAGGCTGCCCCGCTCTTCCGGCTTCGTGATCTGAACTGCCAGGGAGGAAAACGCATAGAGCTCCCCATCCCGGATGGCCAGCACCGCCCGGTCCGCCGTGCTCATGCGCAGGGGGCGGGCGCCCACCTCGTCCATATAGGCGGTGATGCTGCCGGTCATACGGCGCAGGAGCTGCTCCGTATTCGTCATCTGTGCCTCCTGCCGCATCCGCTGTTCCAGCAGCGCATCCATGAGTACCCGTTGCTCCTTCGGACTGAGATGGAGCACCACGCCCTCCGCTTTCGTGCTGTCTTCCATCTGCCGGTATCTGGCATAGGCACCTTGCTCACCGTGAAACGCCTTGGTAATGGCGGAGGAGATGAGGAACATCCGGTCCATGTCGGAGCCGCTCTCGCCCAGGGTCTTGCCCGTGGCGAAGCTTTTGATCACAGGCTTGCCGTCCTCCCCGTACCACTTCAGGTACACATCCAGGTAAATCCCCTCGCTGTCCCCGTAGTCCGTAGTGCAGAAGAGATCCGCATTCCTGGGGATCACCCTTCTGTCCTCCCAGTCGGCGTCCAGCAGAAAATACTCGTCCGGCAGATAGCCCATGCCCTCCAACCGGTGCTTCAGCTCCTCATAGACCTCCTGTCCAGTGCGGCCGCTCAGTTCAATGGTCTCCATCTGTCGCTTCCTCCTTCTGCATCTGTGTAGCCTTGGATGCCGCCGGCCGCCGACGCCTGTCCCGGTCCGGCCGGCACCGGGCGTCCAGGTAGGCCCGGGTCTCCGCCGGTACATAGGCCTCGTACAGCTCCTCCAGCGCCCGCTGGAGCTCCTTCTGGGGTGTGCGCTTGTTCTTAGCGGCCAGAAAATACCGGAGCGCGTCCAGCCGCTCCGGTTCCATGCTCACCGTCAGTTCTGTTTTTTCCATAGTCAGCTCATGCCTCCCATCGCCTGCATTGTGTTTTTCGGAACCTCGGATGAAACTGCAGGCTGCCCGCATAGGGTGTTCCACCGGGCCTCTGCTTCACGCAGATACCGCTCCGCCAGCTCAGGGTGTTCCCCCAGCAGAGGGCGGATGTGTGGGAAGCCGTAGTGTTCCTCTGAAACGCTGCGGTCATAGCTCCCCAGCACATAGTGGAGAGGGACGTCGTCCATCGGGAAAAAACGTCCCTGTACGGAGCAGGTTTTGCGTTCCGGGTCAATGGACTGGATGACGCCGCCACGGAGGGCAAAGTCTCCAGGACCGCCATAGGGTTCTGTGGCGGCAAAGAGCACCGTGTCTCCCACGGACAGCTCCCTGGACAGCAAAGCGTCCCGCATCTGGTCGATCAGTGACTCGCGGCTTGTGGAGAGCAGCTTGGTCTCCGGAGCCAGCAGGGCCTGTGCCTGCCGGTAAAGTGACGCCGCCTGCTGCTCCGTCACCCCCGGCCTCCATGTACCATCTGTCCGGGTGATCCGTTCGTTGTCCGGCAGCCCCGCCGCCGTTTCATAGGCGGCAATAAGGCAAGCCGTATTCTGGATTGAGTTCATATTCTCTCACTCCTCGTATGATGTGGTTGGCAGGTAGTATCTGGGGTTTGTTCTCTGTCCGCTGACCCGCACCTCGAAGTGGAGGTGGGGGCCGGTGGATCGGCCGGTGCTGCCGGACAGAGATACGATGTCGCCGGCCTCCACCGTTTGGCCCACCCGCACCAGCAGTTGAGAGTTGTGGGCGTAGAGAGTGGACAGGCCGTTACCATGGTCGATCATCACATAGTAGCCGTAGCTGCTGTGGTACTGGGCGGCGGTGACGGTGCCGGGCAGGGCGGCCCGGACGGGGGTGCCGGTGGGTACCGCCAAATCCATGCCGGTATGACCCCGGGTCTCCCCGGTGAAGGGGTCCCTCCGGTAGCCAAACTCCGAGGTGACCCGGCTCTCCCAGCCCGCCCCAATGGGGGAGCAGAAGCCGTCCGCCCCGATGAAGGGCACGTCGGTGCCGGGGATCCAGCCCTCCGTTCCAGTAGATGCACCGTACTTCACGACATTGTAAACGCTGTCCGCGTTGGCCTGCTGTTCCGGTGTGGCTTCCGCTCCGGTAAGATGCCGGATGTTTTGCCAGACCTGCTGGAAATCTGAGATTGAGACGGCCACGGTATAGGTCTCCTGGGTCTCCACCTCATTCCCCTCCTCATCCACAGTGGTCACCGTGCGGGTGCGCTCCTCATAGGTGACAAAGCAATCCACAAAGGCCTGCCCGGCGTGGGCCGCCGGGTCATCCGCGCCGAAGTACAGAGCGAAGAACACCGCCTTGACTCGGACATCATCCAGGCCGTCCCCGTCCTCCATCTGCCCCTCTACGGTCTGCATGGCGGCATCCAGCAGGACAAAGCTGTCCCGCATCTCCTGGATGTATGCCTGATACTCCTCCGGGGTGCCCTCCGGGACGGCCCCGCCGTGAAAGCACAGATCCGCCACAGTGCGGTTGTGTTCCGCCCCACCTGAGAAGGTGGTGCAGAAGAAGGCCAGAAGGAGAATGATGGGAGAGAGTACGGCTATCAGCACCCACCCCACGGCCTTCCGGCTCTTTTCATTGGCGAGAATAGATGCAGCAGCCTTGAGCACCAGGGCTGGAGCGGCCATTATCCTCCGCCTCCTGTGATCAGTGCATGCTTGTGGGGCGGGGCGTGGACGTCCAGCAGGTTGCGGTCCGCACCGGATTTGAACAGGCAGACACCGTTATTGGGGGAACTGATCAGGTCGTACTCGGCACTTTCCAGTTGCAGGTTGTCCATGTAGAACTTCTTGTCCACCTTGCCGCCATGGAAGAGAAACTGGTGGGTGGGGATGGCAAACAGGGGGCGGGTCAGCTCCCGCACGCCCTGGATATCGAAATCCTCCAGGTTTTGCGACGCCAGGATCAGGGCGGAATTGCGCTTGCGCACCCGCTTGAGGCAGTTACGGATGTACTCAATGGTGGTCAGGTTGGACAGCCAGAGGTAGAGCTCGTCCAGGGCGGCCACGGTGTTGCCTTTGGTAAGGAGCTGGTCGCTGAGGTAGGACAGCAGGTTGAACAGCAGGGCGTCCTTGACCGAGGAGTTGGCATGAATCAGATCCTTGACGCCAAACACCAGGAACCTTGCGCTGGTGATGTTCGTGCGGCCGTTGAAGTAGACGCTCTCCGCCCCCCGGCACATGGAGTGGAGCCCCAGCAAGAGTTCCCGCAGCAGCTCCCTGGGATACAGAGGGCTGTCCTCCCGGTCATAGTGTTCATAGGCGTCCTCCAGGACGGCGTACAGATCCTCCGCAATAGGCCAGTCCTCCGGCCCCATGGCCGAGAAGTTTGTCTTGTCTGAAATGCCCCATTTCCGGTACAGCCGCTCCAGCATCAGCTCCAAGGTATCCACCTGTTGGTGGGTGAAGGGCTTGTAGGCCCGGAAAAAGTCCTTGAGGAAGGAGATGTGCTGGGATAGGGGGGATTGCTGGCGGAAGGCATTGGGCACAGTTGGATCTTCATCCCTGTCGTCGCCAATATCCCACCGCTTGGCCTCCAAAAAGTTGATACGGAACTGCCCGCCCATGAGGTCCGCGTAACAGCCGCCCAGCCTGCCGCAGAGCCAGGCCAGCTCCTGCTCCGGGTCCAGGCAAATCACCGTCTTGCCGCTCTCCAGCAGGTTGCAGATGAGCAGCTTGAGCAGGTAGCTCTTGCCCTCGCCGGAGTTGCCCAGGATGAGCACGCTGGAATTGGTCTTGTCCGGTGTGCGGCGGTCCAGATCCAGCAGGATGTCCGCACCATAGTGGTCATTGCCGATGTAAAACCCGTGAGGATCGCTGCGGCCGGAGTAGTTGATGGGGTACAGGTTGGCGGTGGAGCTGGCGGGCAGCACCCGCTCAAACTGGGCGCCCAGGGCGTTCCGCCCCGCCGGGTTGGCGGAGAGGAAGCCCTCCCGCTGGCGGAGCAGCAGGGGATCTGCACTGAGCTTGGCCCGGGTGAGCTCGGCGCCCACCTCGTCCCGCAGCAGCCGCAGCTCCTCGGGGGTTTGGGCGGCCAGCTCCAGGAACACGGCGCAGTGTATGAGGGGCTCCCGGTTCTTCCGGGCGCCGGCAATGATGACGGCCACGTCCTGTAGGTTGGCCTCCGCCGTGACGCTCCGCTTCAGGTTATCCTGATTGCTCCGATCCAGCCGGTTCTTATTGACGGCCTTATGGTAGATGGCCTCCTCCGCCGCCGCTGTCACCTGGCGGGCATAGAGATGGAGGGTGACGCCGGCCCGGTTACAGATGTGGGAGAGCAGGGCCAGCTCCTCGGTGGCGGCGGGGTAGCCCCGGAGGGCCAGGACGCAGCGGTACAGCCCGCCCAGCACATAGGAGTCCGTGTTAAACTTCACGGCTGCTGGGGCAATCAGGTCCAGAAAGTCCTTGGGCTGGAAGAGCTGCGCTGGTTTTTCCACCGGTTTTTTCCGCTTCTTCTGTGCTTTAGCCATGCTCTGTCACCCACCTCTCCCCGTCCACCTGGTCAAAGTGCTCGGTGACCACGTTCTGCTGGTAATACACCGCCAGGATGCGCTTCACGTCCTGTTCCCCGGCCAGGCAAACGTGAAAGCCGTGATCCTGGATCTGCTTCTCCAATCGCCGGGGCAGCTCCCGATCCTCTGCGGCCTTGCTGTCCAACCGGCAGACCAGGACGAACTCCCGGGAGGCGGCGGTGGAGGACTGGCGTGCGTCCAAGTGCTCCATATCCTGCCGGAGCAGCTCCCGCAGGGCGGGAGACGGTTCCTCCTCCAGCCTTCTCTGGTAATACTGCTTGTTTTTCAGAAATGACTCCCTGGAGTCCAGGGCCAGCAGCTCCAGGGATGCCATCCCCTGGAGAAGCCCGGTGAGGGCCCGCACCCGGCCCCGGATACCCTTCGGGGACAGGATGGACAGGTTGTCCGGCCGGAGCAGGTAGAAGAGCAGTTCGTCCCTGCCGCACACCGCGCCGTGCTCCGTCAGGCGGGTGACACCCATGAGCTGCCGGGTAGTCTGCCGCTGACGCAGGAACTGCTGTTCCTTTCTATTCATTGTTCTGCCCCCATTCATAGTATTGCTGCTGCAGGAACAGGAAGCAGGCCGCCCGCCGCAGGAAGTCCAGGACGCTGGAGCCCTCCACCTGGATGGCGAGGAAGGCGTACAGCACGGTACCCACCAGGGGCAGCATGGTCCCCGTCTGGGCCAGCGCCAATACAGAGAGCAGAAAGGCCACCCCGATAATGGCCACGTCCCGCAGCTGCCACAGCCACAGGGTGGCCTTGGCCTTCAGGTTGTCTGGGTAGATGAACACGAAAACACCTCCAAAACAGGAAGGGACCCAGCCTGTCCGGCCGGATCCCTTCCTGCAGTTTATCCTTCTGTACTGCTTTCTTCCGTATCCTCGTCACATCCATCTGTTTCCCCCTCGGTCTCTGCAACGGCTTCCTCCGGGAGGCGGCCCTCCTGCTCCACGTGCCCCTCGTTGGCGGTATCCCCTGCAGCCTTACATTCCTCCTGGGCCTCCGCCAGGGCCCTGTGGATGCAGTCCAGGAAGAAGGCGTTCTGCTTGATGCCCTTCTCCTGCAGGTAGTCCTTAAATCGCTCGAACAGCTCGCCGGGCACCTGGAATGCCACCGTTCTCTTGTCTCCGCTCATCGTAGTTTCCTCCTTCTGATTGTCGTAAAATGTTTGGATCAACCAGGCCATATACTGGCCCAGTGTTTTTCCGGATACCTCCTGCTCCTCCCGCACCCGGGCGTGAAGCCCGGCGGGGATGGGTGCACAGAGGTTCTTCACATTTTCTTCCATGGATTGGCCCCCCTTCTGTTTGGTAACGCAAGTATATCGATCCCGGCGGTAAATAGCCATCACCAACAGCAACAAAGATTGTGCCGGAAAGCAAGCATAAGCAACAATGTCAGCCCCCCTCCGCCGCCCGGGCGATGCCCGCCATGATATACTCCACGCATGGCACTGGGACACTATTACCCAAGGCCTTGTACCGGGCGGAGTCCGAGGCGCCGGGCAGGTCTGTCCACCCATCCGGGAACCCCTGAAGCCGCTCACACTCCAGTGGAGTGAGACGCCGGATCAGGAAAACCGCCAGTGTATCACGGCTTGGCTGGCAGATCAGATCGGTGGCATCCTTCCCCTGACGGGCACTCTGGGTGGAGGCGGTATCGTCCTCTCTGAATTTGTCCACCCGCTGGCGGCGAAAAATGGCGTGCCGGTCCGCACTGGTCAGGGTATAGGCCACATCATTTTGGATGCCAATGCCGTTGCCGCCATTGCGGGGCTGCCGGTCAATGGCATTGCCGCAGATACACATAGTCGGCTCCGGCTGGAGGGCCAGAGGCAGGTTGTTGCCTCCGGTACCAGCCCTGGCGGATAGTGTGGGCACGATCGGATGCGGCCCAGTGTATCGGCTGTCAATGCCGTGGTTCTCAAAAACCAGGGGCTGATGCCCGTGCTGTTGTGCCCGCAGGGTTCCGGTCTTATCTTCAGTGCAGTCCATGACGCTGCCGCCCTGGTCGTTGAGGCAGAGCACGGAGGGCATGCGGTTGCCGCTCTGGCCGGCCTTCAGGGTGGGCGCCGCACGCTCCGAGTATCCAATACTGCCCGCGCTGGCCCCCGCCCCGGCGGAAAACCCGGCTGTAATATCCCGGGTATCCGCCAGGCCGCACTCATCCCAGGCGGCCAGCCCCGCCTGCACCAGGAGGGCCGCATGGAGCTGGGGCGGGAGAGGCTTGCCCCGCTCCTTCGCCCTGCGCAGAATGCCCAGGCAGGCTCTCCTGGTCAAATAGTATTTTCGGGGCGGATTGTCCTGCAAAATCAGCGACAAGGAACACCCTGCGTCTCCGCTGGGGGGTGCCGGGCCAGTATTGAGCGTCGAAGACCTTCCACGCCAGGGAGAATGCAGCTCCCACTCGTAATTTCCCAGCAGGTTGCCAGCCCCAGGGGTGAGGTCGAGTGAAAGGTATGGAATTGTCTGCAATTCCGGCGATCTGTTCCAGGACGAACCGGAAGTCCTCCCCTTTAGGGAAGCCGCTGCTGAACACGCCGGGGACATTCTCCCAGCAGAACCATCTGGGGCGAACAGACTTGCCTGTCCGCCCTCGTCGTATATCCGCATCCCGCATCTCCTTTGTCACCCGGATCTGCTCCAGGAACAGCCCGGACCGTGCGCCGGCCAGTCCGGCGCGGGTACAGGATGCCACGGATAAGTCCTGACAGGGTGAGCCGCCGCAGATAATGTCCACCGGCGGCAGCTTCGCCCCGTCCAGCCTGGTGATATCCCCCATATGGAGCGTCTCCGGGAAATGATGTTTCGTGACTTGAATGGGGAAGGGCTCAATCTCGCTGGCCCACAGTGGGGTGATCCCCTGCCGTATGGCGGCCAGCGGAAAGCCGCCGATGCCGTCAAACAAGCTTCCGAGGGTAAGGGTCATTTTACCGCCTGGACAATGGTGCGGGTGGTATTGACGGCAGCCTGGGCGGTGTAGACGGCGCTCATGATATTGGCTCTGGTGGTGGTGTCCAGGCCGAAGGCCCCGGCGATGCGGGGCACCTCTCCGGCGGCCAGCATGAGGCCAAGCCCCAGGAGGGCTTTGTCGCTGAACACCATAAGCCCCGCCACCAGAATGGTGGCCTGGAGGAAGGCGCTGAGACACAGGCCAATGACCTGCTTGCACCACTGGGTGAAGCCGTCCGTATAGCCCCGGGGGATGGAGAACATGTACAGGGAGCCCACGGCAATCTGGATGAGCAGGATGCCGCCCCGTTTCAAGTTTGAGAAGAACACCTTGATTACCGCATAGGCCATGAAGATCATGGCGAAGAGGAGCATGATGGGGTTGGTACCCAGGCCCCATTTGGCCTGGGCCGCGATATCCGTCAGGCCAGCCCCCTCAAGGCCTGTGAGGATTTCATTGCCCAGCTCCCCGATGCTCTTTCCCGCCCCTGTGATTTCCATGGCGAAGGTACCCTGGAGGGAGACGGAGAGGGCGTACAGCCGAACGGGCACAGTGGTGAACAGGCTGACGGCAAAGAAGCCCTTGAGGGCGTTGAGGGCGGGCTGCTGGAGATTGCCCCGGCCAGATGCGTACTCAATGCCGCACTCAAAGGCAGATACCACCACGCTGACGGCAAAGAGGGCCCAGCCCAGTTGGGAGAAGAAGCGCACCACTGACCGCACCCAGGAGAGGTCAAACAGCTCCACCCCCATGTTTCCCATCTGGGCGAAGAAGGCGCCCAGGAAGCCCACCATCTGGCTGTAAAACCAGTCCAGGATGGACTCCATCACCGGATTGGCCACAAAGTCCCAAATAAACACTCGCCTTCACCGCCTCAGATGCCTACGATATTCCAGATGTAATTGGGGGCCAGCAGCACGAAGATCAGGCAGACGAACAGGATGGCCGCCCCCGTCCACTCAAACTGGCCGTGCTTGCGATAGTCGAAGAAGCACAGTGCCACCTTGACAAAGAATGCAATCCCCAGCACCATGGTGAGGGCGGGGAACACCACAGTATCCACCACGGTCTTAATCTGGCCGGCGGCATCCGTCCAGGTCTGCTCCACGGCGTCCGCCACATTGCCGGCGGAGGAGGCGAAGGCCGGGACCATGCACAGGGCGGCCACCGTCAGGGCCAGGAGCAGGATTCTGATGCTCTTTTTTCTCAAAGTCACTTTCGTAGCACCTCCATGAAATTGAAGGGCCGCCCGGGTTGGGCGGCCCTCCTGAAGATGGGTTGCTGGAATCAATAGCCGGTGCGGGGCAGGGGCTCCGAGGGCTTGTAGACCTTGGTCACCCACCGGGAGGTGGCCATAATCCACTGGCCGTTGTACACGCCGCCCACGTCCGCCTGGTTGACGAATTGGCTGCCACCGGTAAGCCAGGCGTAGACGGTGGCATAGACCTGGGGTGCCTCCACCTGCCGGAAGTTGGCGGGCACCACGCCGAAGGACATCATAAATTCGGTGACGTACTCGTTGGAGGCCAGGCACAGGGCGGCCTTGGAGGCGTCCAGTACATAGTTCTGCTGGGTGCTCAGGTTGTCCGCCAAGGTGCGCCAAGTGCCGCCACTCAGGTTGGTCTTGTAGACCACCTTATAATTGCCCGGCACGTTGTAGGTGCCAGTGACAATCTTGTCCAGCCGCACCGCCTGGCCGGGCAGGGTATCCCTCCAGAAAAATGAGGTAAGGCTGGTGGTGGAGTTGTTGCCGATGCCGCTGAAATCGTAGCGGATCTGTTGGCCGGGCATAACCTCCACATAGCCGGTCTTTTGGATGCTTACATTGGTGTAGAGGCTCTTGTTGGTCATAGCCACCTTGACAATCTGGCCGGCAAACTCGATCTCCACCTCGATGGGGGTCTTGTCCAGGCCGTAAAAGTCTGCGGCCTTGGACTCCACGATTTTGTAGCGGCCCAGTGGGAGAGGCCGGGAGGATGCAACGCCGTTCTTGTCCGTCTCAACCGTATCGACTAAGTTGCCGGTCCGGGCGTTGTAGATCTCAAACTCTGTGCCGGGGATGGGGGTGCCGGCGGGCCAGCCGTTGACACTGTTGTAGTCCGCGGAGGTCTTTGTTATCTGGATCTGTCCAGTGATGGGGGTGTTCTCCCACTCCACCTCGGTGGTCTCCCCAGACTCCACATAGACGGTCTTTTTCTCCGTGTCAGGAACATAGCCCTCATTCTCTAACTCTCTGAGATAATACCGCCCGGCCTCCAGACCCTCGATCAGTACATACCCCTCGTTATTCGAAGTGTACTGGCCAACGGGGGTGTTGGTGCTATCATAGAGGATAAACGGCACCCCATAGATGCCCTCGCCGGTGGTGCTGTCCGTTTTGTGGATCAGGATGGCGCTCACCGGCGTGTTCTCCACCTGGAGGGTGGTTGTCTCCCCGTTCTCCACCTCGAAATAGTGGGGCGTATCGTCCATGTGGAAGCCTTCCGCGCTCTCGGTTTCCACGGCATAGTACGATCCATTCTCCAGGGACAGGAACACCCGGCCGTTTCGGTCTGTTGTCACGGTACCCACCAGGGCGTCGTCCATACGGCGGATTTCAAATGTAGTGTTGGGAATCCGCTCCTTGGTGTCATCCGCGTTGACCTTGATCAGCTCCAAGCCGCCCACAGGGTCGTTATACACCGTGATGGTCTGGGTGTCGTTGGGGTTGATGACCACCGTTTGGGTACGGGTCTCCTCATGGATGGTGTAGCCCTCGATGGTCTTGGTTTCCGTGATGATGAATGTCCCCACCAAACCGTCAATGATGATCTGGCCGTTTTCGTCAGTGCGGTAGAGGCCCATGCTGGAGGTCATGCCGCCGTTGTCGTCCACCACCGTGCCGTCCGCCTCGGTGATGGTAAACTCTACCCCCTCCAGGGGCTCATGGGTGACGGAATCCAGCTTGTTGATGACAAGGCCGCCCTTGGGGGTGTTGGTGATGACCACCGTTTGGGTATCTACACCCTCCCCGATGACTACATTGGTGGAGGGGGCGTCCATGACGTACCCATGGGGCGCCTTGATCTCCGTGAGCACGTATGCGCCGGGGGCCAGGTTGGTGATGCGGATCTCACCGCTGCTGTCGGTGGTGAAAATACCGTTCTGGGTGAGGGTGGAATCGCCAATTACCCCGTCCAGTCCCACCTCGCAGCCGGCGGCCGTCGTCACTCGGAACTGGGCCCCGGCGAGAGGCTGGCCCGTGGCGCTGTCCCGTTTCTGGATGATCAGCTCACCCTTCGGCTGATTCTTAAAAGTGAGGCTGACCGTCCGGCCCTCTTTGATCTGCACGGTCTGGGCCTGGGTATCGATGAGGTAGCCCGGAGGGGCCTGGGTTTCCGTCACCACCACGCTCTTTCCGGGCTGGAGGCCGGAGATCAGGATCTCACCATTTTCGTCCGTCCGGTAGATGCCGTTGGAGTCCCCAATGAGGGTGCCGTCCGCATAGGTGACCTTGAACTCTGCGTCAGGCAGGGTCACGCTGGGGTTGGCCGAGCACACCTTGCGGATCAGGAGGTTCCCGTCCGGCATGTTTTCAAAGCGGACAGTGATGACACTCTGCTCCCCGTTGTCTGCCAGGTAGACGGTCTCGGAGGACTGGATGATGCTGTACCCGTCCGCCGGATCCACCTCCTCCACGATGTACGATCCTGGCTTCAGGCCCGTCCAGATGGCCATGCCGTTGGAGCCGGTCACCTTCTGTCCAATCACGGTGCCGCCGGTACCGGAGGCGCCTCCCAGGTAGCGGAGCTGGAAGGTGGCCCCGCCCAGGGCCTCGCCAGTGACGCTGTCCGTCTTGTGTACCACGATGGCGTTGAGGGGGACGTTCTCAAATGTCAGAGACTTGTTTCCGCCGCCCTCAATATAGACCTCCTGGGTGGCAGGCTCCTTGATGGTGAAGCCGGGGGCGGGTTCCAGCTCCGTCACCCGGTACCAGCCGTCCCGCAGGCCCTCCAACACGATCTGGCCGCTGGCGTCAGTGAAGTAGATCCCCAGGTTGTTGAGCTCGCCGGTGTCGGTGCCATTGCTGCCGTACCAGAGCTGGAATTTGGCCCCCCGGATGGGGCTGCCGGTGATGCTGTCTACCTTCTGGATGGTAAGGGTGGGCTTTTTGTGGTTCTCGAAATAGACGGTGTGGTTCCGGTTGGGATAGAGGGTGACCAACTGGGGCTCCGCATCCATGAGATAAGGGGAGGGAACCGATTTTTCTGAAATTTGATACACCCCGGGCAGCAGATTTTCCAGGGTGGCCGTTCCGTCTGCCCCGGTCTTGATTTCATCCACGCTGTGGCCGTCCGCCGCTTCCACCAGGAATACGGTATCCGGCACGGGCTCCCCGGTGTCGGCATCCCGCTTCACCACCGTCAGGTTGGGGCGGATGTCGTTCTCTAGGATGATCGTGGAGGTCTTGCCGGGGAACAGCTCCACATGGCGTTCCACCGGGTCGCTGATGTGGTCTGAGGTGGTGTCCAGCTCCTTGACCGAATACACCCCCGGCTCCAGGCCGGAGATCAGGATCTCTCCATTTTCATCAGTGGTACGGTCCAGATACCGGCTGCCGTCCTCGATTTTGGCGATGCGGAAAGTCACCCCAGCCAGCCGGGAACCGTCCGCACTCAGCTTGATGAGGTGCAGGGAGGGCTGGACGGAGTTGGTGAACACAAACCGGGCTGTCTGGTTGGCCTCCAGTTGGATGATGCGCTGGGCCTCATCAATGATGTAGCCGGGGCAGTCCAGTTCCGTCACCACATAAGCTCCGGTGGGCAGTTCAGACAGGTCGATTTCGCCGTTTTGGTCGGTAACAAATTCCGCCGGGCCAAAGCTGCCGTCCACCGCCTCAATGCGGAACTTGGCGTTGGGGATCACCTTGGAGGGGTTGGCGCTGTCCACCTTGACCAGCCAGATCCCGGGCTTCTGGTCGTTAAAAAAGTAGAGCTCCTTAATACTGTCTCCGGCCTTCAGTTCAATTTCCTGCGGGGTGAAATCCACCAGATGTCCACTGTCCCCAGTGTCCACCTCCTGGACGCGGTAGGTGCCCGGCCGGCAGTCCGTGAGCAGGATTTCTCCCAGGGCGTCCGTCTCATAGTCCCCCAGCAGTTCCCCATCCCGCCAGATACGGAAGGTGACGCCGGGCATAGTCTCATGGCTCAGGCGGTCGTACTTGATAATCTTCAGGCCGGGCAGGGCCTCGTTCTTCAGGGTGTAGGTGACGCAGTCTCCTGCCACCACAGTGGTGGTATAGGTCTGGGAATCCCGCTGCCACCCCTCTGGAGCGGACAGTTCCCGGATTTCGTATGCCCCCGGCTTCAGCTCCGTGAAGGTATAGGAACCGCCGGTGCCGGTGGTACCGGTATAGGTCGCGCCGCTCTCGATGTGCTTGATCTGTATTTTGGCTCCCGCCAGGCTGGCCCCGGTGGAAGCGTCGATCTTTTCAATTCTGAGATCGCCGTAGGGTTCATTTTCAAAGTCCACCTCGGCGGTTTCCCCGTACTTCACGGTGACCTGTTTGACCGGCTCCTCATCCAGCAGGTGGTACTCCGGTGATACCCGTTCATAGATGGTATAGTTGCCCACCTCGGTGAGAGGGATAGTGATGGAACCGGATTCCGGCGTGGTGTAGACGCCGATGGTGTCCCCATCCGGGCCCACCACCTCGAAGGTGGCGCCGGAGAGGGTGACAGTGGTGCCCGCCTCATACTTGGTGATCTTGAGGGCGGTTTCGCTGGGAGGGGGCGTAGGCTCGTCTGGGTCATCCGGCTCGTCGGTATCCGAATAGTTAGAGATGGCGTTTCGCAGCAGGCTGACCTTGGGATCCGTGTCGCAGAGGTAACTCTGGAGGTTGCCGTACTGGTCAACCTCCTGGCAAAGCGCGTAAAATACGACATACTGGTACACATCGGCTGAGAGGGAGAGCTGGACACTGCCGCTCTGGCCCGCTACGCAGTCCTCTGGGTAGAGCACCTTGAAGGTCCCCTTGTAGCCGTCTCCGGTATTGGAGACCTTGACCTGGGTAATATCCTGGTTGTTCTCATCCACAATACGGGCGCCCTCCGGTACGTCCGTCCCATCCTGGAACGATACATTAACAGCCTGTCCGTCCACCCAGGTCGGAGAAGTGACAGTAAATACCTGCTGGCGATAGGCGGCCCCATCAATGGTGACGGGGTAGGCTGCCTCCTGATCTGGGGAGGTGGTGAGCTGGGGCTCTGCCACACTGGTCCATGTGGTACCCTGAGTATAGATTTTGACCGCGGCATTGAGAATGCTTTCCCCAATCTCCCTCTCCGGGCCGGTAAGTCCGGGGGCTACGGTGACGTCGCTGATGTCCCACTCGGGGATCAGGTAACACCACAGGGCAATCTTGCCGGCGTAAAATGCCTGGTACTTGTTGGTCAGACCCAACTCCGCCAGGGAGCGGTGGGGGTACATGTTGGCCACCAGGCCCACCACTTTAGAGTCTGACGCTTTCTCCTCCGCCAGATAGCGGATGCTCTCCCCTTCAGGAACCGTCTGTGGTACGCCGTACTGGTCTGGCGTTACACAATAGGCTGGGATTTCCTGCGTCTCCCCGACGCTGTTGCGGTAGAGAAAGTAGGTATACGACTGGGTCTGCACCCTGCCGTTGACGGCCAGATAATTCATGGAGTAGCCGCCGCTGTAAATGTTGACCTCACCCAGGGCCTCCTCCGGGGTGGAGGCGGCACCCGCCGGCAGGATCAGCAGGGACAGGGCCACCGCCAGGGTGAGCATCAGGCTGATGATTCGTTTCATTTGCAAACTTCCCTCCTAAGCAAAAAGCGGGAGGCTTGCCGCCTCCCGCCGGTTTGTCTGGGACGCTGTTAGGTCACGTCCCTCTGATATTATATTCGGTATAGAGATATTTCCCGTCGTGGTACACATCCCAGGCTTCCACCTCGAACCGGGCCCCCGGCGCGGAGCAGAATACTTGGGTAAGCTGGTCTTCCTGCCAGGGCCAGAACATCTGCACCGCGTTCTGTGCAGAGATGCCCAGGTGCAGGTTGAGAGCGGGGGCACCATCCGCCCACAGCTCTGGACAGTTCACTGCGGCGTTGTAGATGGTGTACTCCATCCGCCGGGTCTCATAGAGGTTTCGAATGTGCAGGTTGTCCCCATATTCACTTTGAAACCGACGCACCTCCGCCTTCGGCAACTCCAGCTCCGGGAAGCGCGTCTGGTCATAGGCGGGCAGGGGTTCCGGCTCCTCCCACAGACGCAGATCCGTGATCTCATAGGTGGTGCCGTCATCGCAGAGCACCTTGTCCCCCTCCTTCAGCCGGAGGGGCTCGTCCGACTGGGGGACGGTGACCACCCCGGAGGGGGCGGACACCGCACTTTCCTCTGTGTAAGGGGAGCTGGTGTCTACCAGGACACGGTTGGCGCCCTGGTCATACGCCACGCCGAAGTCTACCGCCCGGCCGACGTCCCGGAGCTGCACATAGTTGTGGCCATGGATGACATACGCTTCCAGATCCACCTGCTTGCCGTCTATATAGAAGGTCTGGGTGCTTGGGGCTGCAGTGAGGGCAGCCACCCCCGCCGACGCGGGCCCCACCAGTGCTGCGCCTATCAAGGTACCTGCCAATACCGCCGGAATAAGCTGTTTCCTTTTCATACGGTTGACCTCCTTCTTTCCTCTGCTGTCCTTGTGTTCCTTACAGCAACAACATACCGGAAATCTGGGGAAAAGTCTATAGCAAAGGGGGGGCCCGGTGGAGAAAATGAGCCCGCAAAACAAAGCAGGTTACACAACCTCCGCCGCCTGCACCTGCCAGCGGTAGGTCCTCTGGTTACGCACGCAGGTGTAGAGAGTGAGCTTGTTCTCGTTGGAAGGGGCGGTGCCGCTGGTATCCGTCTCCTTGACCTTCTGCACACTGGTGACCTCATAGGTGCGGACACCCAGCTTGGTGGTCCAGGTGATGGTATCTCCCCGCTCCAGGGTGTGGAGATCTCCAAAGTCGTCCCGCACCCCCCGGTTGTGTCCGGCGATGGCGCAGTTTCCATCCCAGATGCTGGTGCCTTTGAAATGTCCCGCGCCCTTCATGAGCGTGGAGCTGTCTGTACCCTCATAGACCCGCACACTCAGGCCGATGGCGGGGATTTTTAAGGTACCCAGGTATCCGCCGGAGTAGTAGAGGTCCGAGGCCACCGGGGTATAGCCCAAGGTGCCGCCAGATTCCGTCTCCTGCTCCGGTTCCGCGGGGACGGCGGTGAAGGTGTCCACAGAAGGCGGGAACACAACGGGCATCCCGCTGCCGTTGACGGCGCCCACTGCCATACCCTCCGGGGCCAGGTTGGGCGTGAGCCAGGTTCCGGTGTTCAGAGTGTCTGCGCTGGCGCTGCCGAAGCCCGGCGGGATGAGGGCGGCATTCTTGCTGATGTCCTCGTTTTTCAGGGCCCCGCCGTCTGCCGTGTGTACCACCTCCACCGAGGTGGGCTTGCCGTAGTCCGGCCCCTCCGGCGCGTCAATGGCGTAATCTAAAGCACCCGCCGGGGTAGCCAGGGCCGCCGCCAGGCAGGCGGCCAGGCACAGGGTGGCCAGCTTCTTCACTCCGAATCCTCCTTGTTCTCCCGGCGCCGCTTGACGAACAGGCAGGCTCCAATCACGCCGCCCACAGCAAAGACCACGCCCAGCGGGAGCAGGATGGCCGCCCAGTTGAACTGGGCCAGGCCATCCCCAGACTCCTCCATGGGTACGGCGGGCTCCAGGGGCTCCCCCTCAAAAATTGCAACGTAACGCACCCGGTTCAGGGCGATGCGGCTGACGGTGCCGGTGTAGTCCGCCGTGACAGTATAGCCGGTGACATAACTGCTGGTGGCGGTGCCGGTGTAGGTGGCCACGGCGGTGTAACAGTCCCCCAGGTTGTAACCGGCCACGCTGGCGGTGTTGTCCGTCCGCCAGTCAATATTCTGGAGGGTGAGGTTGCGCCCGTCCTCCTCAATGCTCTTGGGGATGCTGGCGGTATCCTGGCTGGCCAGGTTGGGATAGGAGCGGGTGGCGGACACCTCCCGGGTGGAGCTGCCGTAGCCCGCCGCTTCCACCTGGACAGTGTCCAGCTGGAGGGACAGGGTGCCGGACAGTCCGTCCTCCGTGACGAACTCCTTCTCCTGGGGCAGCAGGGCCAGGACGGATTCCATATCCTTGCTTTTACTCTCCAACGATACCGTCTCCGTGTGCGGACGGCTCTCATGCTCCGGCAGCTCCTGCTGGAGCAGGTCTGTCAGGGTGTAGTGGAAGCCGTCCTGCTCGAAGTCCGACCGGGGGATACCGGCAGGGTCCTGCTCCGGGGACAGGTCATAGACCTTGCGGATCTCCGTGCCGTCCTCACTGCGGGTGACAGAGGTTGGATAGCAGACCTGCACCTCGGTGACCGCGGGGAATGGCTCCGCCGCCAGGGCGGTTGGGAGCAGCGCCGCGGCTATCAACAGGCCGGCGGCGCATCTCAGAATGGTGCGTTTCACGATGGGGTTCCTCCTTCACATTTTGTCATATTTTGCTCCAGCCGCTCCAGAGTGCGCCGGGCCAGGAGGCGGAACTCCCAGGGCTCCAGCTCCAGGGGGCGGTAGTCGCCTTTGTCCGTGATGCCGTCCGCCCGCACCTTGAGCACCAGGGGCAGCACGGCAGGGTGCTCCTCGAGCACCGTGGGGGCCAGCCAGCCCTTCCCGGCCAGGTACACCCACCGGAGAGCAGAGGCCGGATTGCCGGGGACGTCGGGCCAGAGGTATTTCCCCACCAGCTTCTTGCGGCGCTGCTTCTTGTTGACGGGGATGGGGGCCAGGATCTTGCCCTCAATTTGGTAGCGAAGGCCAAGATCCTCTACACAGGCGCGGAATGCCTGGCAGGCCTCTGGAGTGTCCGCCCATTGAGGCAGCGGCTCCCCCAACTCTGAGGCCAGCACATCTTCCCCCTCTGGATCATCTGGGAAGAGGGGCACGTTCTTCACCAGCTCCAGCACATGGAAGCCGTCCGTCAGGCCCAGCACCTTCCGCTTGGTGATGGGCATGCCCCGGTAGTGCGCCAGGGCCTCCCCCAGCTCCGGGCGCTGCCGGATCGTCCAGCCTTTCTGTAGGAAGCCGCCCCGGCCCAGCCGCAGATCATCCATGGTGTAATAGGCCAAGCTCATTCGGCATCCTCCTCCCGGGTCAGCAGGGCGCCCAACCCGAACAAATCCACGCCGCAATGCTCCAGCATATCCAGGAACTCCGCGTCATAGGTTCGGAATACCTCGGACGCTCTTTTGCACGGCATACCGCTGGCTGACCGGCTGTCCAGAGCCAAGCGGACAACCATGCCGATGTTCAGATCGTAGAGCAGCCGGATGGCATCCAGCCGCTCCCTTGCAGTGCCCCCCTGCCGGGTAAGCACGATGCAGCCGTGCTCTGTATGCAGGGCCAGCCGCTCCGCGTCCTCCAGTCCGGAGAGCTGGAGGGCGGCCCGGGGGATGGCCAGGGTCTTCTTGCTTGTGTCATGGCAGATGGTAAATTTCATCTTCTGTTTTCACCTCGTATTCTTAGTCCTGCGGCCAGTCCCACACCCGAGGCAGCCGCCCGGTAGGGGCGGACAGGATCCGCAGCTCCGGCCGGTCGCTGGACACCAGTCCGGGGTTATCCAGCAGGGAGAGCTGGCGGTTGAGCATGGGGCTTGGGTCAAAGTTGGTCATGAGCAGCTCGTGGTACCTGGAGTCCTCCTGCCGGGCCATGGGGTTGGGGCGGTCAAAGCCCACAATATAAAAGTCCGGGGCGAAGAGGTCCAGAATGTCCGGATGGCTGTTATAGGACAGGACGATGTGGCTGTCCCGCGCCGCCGGGGCGCACAGGCAATCGTGGAGCCGGACGTGATCCCGGAGGGCAAAGGAGGGCGCGTACATCCTCTCCGCCTCCAGATAGGGCGGGTCCGCATAGATCACCGCACCCGTCCGGACGTACTGCCGAACCACATCGCAGCAGTCCTTGTTCTCCACCACCACGCCCTGGAGTGCGTCCGAGGCGCGTCGGAGCAGGCCAAGGAAGCGGCGCAGCTCCACGCTGCGCCCGCCGAAGCTGTTCCCGGTGGCGCTGTAGCTGTACCGGATGCTCAGATAATAGGCCGCAGCCCGCTGTACGTCCGGCAGGTTGGCCCGGCCCATCAGGAGCTTCTTCACCTCCTGCCTGTCCATGGGCGGGAAGTACTCCTCCGCGATCTGGAGCTCCTCCTCCAGGAAGTCGTTGGGGTCATACCCGTGGTTGAGGAAGCGGAGCACCACCTCGAAGTCCGCCCGGGCGTGGAGGGGCAGGAAGTCCAGCTCCCTGAGCAGCGCCAGGGGCCGGTCCCGGGCACAGCGGAACAGGTTGACCAGATCCACATCCACGTCGTTATACACCCGGAGCGGGGCATACCCGGCGCCCAAGCCCAGGGTCACCGCGCCGCTGCCGCCGCAGACCTCCAGCAGACGGGGCGCCCTCCTGGGGAGCAGCTGGAAAATATAGGGGAGCAGGAACAGCTTCCCGCCTACCCAGGGGAAGAAGGGTTTAGCGATCCGCCTCACCTCCCCCGGGTAGACGGAAGGCCCCCGTGGCCCTCTCCAAGCTACGGATGGCCTTCTCCACGCCGTCCCGCATTCGCCGGAGATGCCCGATTGTGGCAATCACCTCCCAGGCGTTGGCGGGGTAGAAGTAGCCGGTGCGGTCGCTGCAGATAGGCGCCCCGTCCACCCGCAGGTTATGGACCAGCTTCCGCAGCTCTGCCTCATGGATGCGGAACCTCTTTTTCATCTGTTTGCCACTGATGGCGTTTTCCCGGCCGGGGCAGTGCTTCTTCAGGTACTCCAGCAGTTGCTTCTCTTTGGCTTTCATGACGTCCTCCTTTTCCGGGCCGTCCTCCCGAAAAAGGGCACAAAAAACAGGGGCCGCTGTCCCCTTCGGGAAAACGGCCCCTGTTTCGTTTTGATATAGATTTGACCTGGGGTTACATCTGCTGCATCTGTTGGGGCGCCTGGGATTGCGTCTGCTGCCTAGCAATGTATGCACATCCGTCCTCTGTCAAGGTATAGCCCTTCTTCCGCAGCAAATCCAGTCCGTACCGTTCCAGATCAATGCAGCCTGACAGGGCCCGATCCACACATCCCAACCGCACGCGCAGATCCATCCACGCCATGTCTTGGAGCTGATCCGCCCGCACCACCTGGTAGCGGTTCAGGTTCTGCGCCAAATCCAGGGCGGCGGGCAGGGTGGCGCAGTGCTCATACTCCAGTATCCAGAGATAGGCCTGGAGGAACCCCTTCTGCCCCTGGTTCTGTTCCTGGAGGATAAATCCCAGGTTCTGACCGTCATAGATGAGATCCTCCAGCCGTCCCCTATATGCATCCTCCAGGCCGGTGATCCCCGGCAGGCTGCACCGGGCCTCCAGCAGGGTGCACTCCCGGATGGTCTGCACACCCAGAGCGTCCAGGGCCAGCCGGATCTCCCCCGGCCTCACGTCCATGATGTCGTTGTAGTCCGGCAGCGCCAGCCACACCCCCTCCGGCACCGCGGAGGAGGCCAGCTTCAGCCGCAGGCTCCAGCTGTAGTCCGGCCCAGGCAGGTTGACCCCGTCGTAGAAGCCCGTCACCCCCTTTCGCGGATATACCACATAGCAGCCCCCTGCGAACCGGCCGGGGTGCTGTGCCTCATACTGCCTGCCCAGCTTGTCCAGGTCGATGTAGTCCCGCAGCGCCAGGAGCCTGGCGTTGGTCTCCTCCAGGTAATACAGGCCCAGATCCTCATAACTCTGGATGCCGCCCAACACCTCATACTCGTCCAGGCTGGCCAGCAGGCTGACCACCTCTGTACTGTCCTGGGCGGGATGGCGCTGGATGGCCGCGTCCAAGGCGATCCCCTCCCGCGCGGTCAACACCTCCAGCCGCTCCCGCAGCCAGTCCTGCTCCTCCGGCCTGCCGGGGAGCTGTAAAAGTCCTGCTTTATCCATGGGCGTTTCACCTCATTTCCATCTGTACGCCGCCCCGGGTGGGCTGGGGCGGCAGCGGTTTCTGCACCGGCTGGCCATCCGCCCGGGTCAGCAGACCGTAGTCTGTCAGCTCGCCCCCGTACTGCTGGATCAGCGCCTCGCCGTAGCCGTAGAGGTTCAGGTACCAGCACAGCAGGTCGGCATTCTCCTCCCCCATGGAGCGGCGCAGCTCCCCGCGGGCCACGTCCTCTGGAGAGGCGGCTGCCCAATTCAGATTGTAGGCGTCCAGCCGTTCCGTCAACGCCATGGCATCCTCCAGGCTCGAAATGGACGACACCTCCAGCACCGCCTTGTACTTGATCAGGGCCAGAGAGTCCCGCTCCGCCAGCACCATCAGCCGGATGGCCAGGCAGTTCAGGGTATCCAGCCGCTCCGGCGTGGCCCACGCTGCCGGAAGCTGGGGTACCCGGCTGTGGAAGGCGGTGACGGCGCAGTTGGGGAGGCCCACGGCCTCCATCCGCTCCCGCACCTCCACCAGCTCCTGTCCGGCGGGGAGGGTGAGCTCCGCCCGTTCCTCCCCGAGCCGGAGCTCCAGCCGAAAGAAGCCAGTCGGGGCCTCCGGCGCGATGCGGGGTTCCTGGCCCTCTGTGGGCTTCCAGTTCCCATCCGGTACCACATACCCCTGCCTGGTGAAGACCCCGCCCGCCGACTGACGGATCCGGCGGCCCAGGAGCTGGAAGTCCAGCAGTTCAAATACCTTGTCCGGCACATCCTTCACCTCGGGGATGGAACCGTTTGCCGCGTAAACCCGGCCCAACGAGGCGTCATCCGTGGCCTCGGGCGCCACCTGGCAGTGCTTTGCCTGCTCAGACAGGGTAATGAGGGCGTCTGGTTCCATGGGCCTGCCGTCCTGCAGCTTGACTAGCCCCTCGAATGCGGTGCGCTGCCGGCTGTCCAGACTGGTCAGCCGCTCCGCCAGGGCATTGAGCGCGGGGAAGCCCTCGCCAGATTGCAGGCCAGGGAACAGGACGGGGAATTCCCCATAGTCCTCCATCTCCCATTCCACTCTGGTGTCCGGTGCGAGCCGCAGCCGTTCCCAGGCATCCAGGACAGCATACGGGTCTGCTGGAAGCTCCAGTGTCACATAAGTATCCTTGTCCGGATTGCACAGGGATACTGTAAAGGCCTTATCCACGGCTCATACCCCCCATCGTCATGCCCTGGGCCTGCGTCAGCCCGAACTGCTCTGCCTCCGTCTGGATGCTCCAGCCCTCCGGCTGCCACATGTGGACGTAAAGCTCCCCGCCGTCCACACGGATTGCCTGCTGCTCCAGGCCCTCGCCAACGCCGTCCGCGGCCTGGCCGGTGAGATAGTCCTTCAGCCCGGTCAGCTCCTCCGGAGAGAGCTGGCCGACGACCTGGCACTCCGCCACGCCCCACAGCCTGCCGTCTCTGGCCTCTGCCGTAAACACGGCGGAGCGCACCTTGACGTCCAGGAACTCCTTGTCGCACCAGAGCATGAGGCCCCGCTCCGCCTCCTCCGGCACCCGGTTCCGTACCATGAAGCCCAGGATCCTGTCCTCATAGTCCAGAAGCGTTCTGCCGTCCCATTCTTCACCCGTCTCATCCCAATCTCCCCACTCATTCCGGGCATAGAAGCTGGCGGTGAGGGGCATGTACAGCTTGAGCTGGGTGGACTCAGGCGGGTGGACGGAGAACATCTCCTCCCCAAGGGTCAGGACGCACTCACCTCCGTCGCTCTGCCGGACGTGGAACCGGCCCGAGTCATCGATGTGCTCCAGAGTACCAGCCTCCTCCAGCGTGTTTCTGGGATCATCCAGCTCCCATGTTTGGATCCGGCTGCCCGCGGGGAACTGATTCCGCAGGAAATCCAGCCACTCCTTCGATACACCCTGCATGATGATCTGTCTCCCTTCATTTTGCCTCAAGTGTCATTCGGATAGAAAAGGCCGGCTTCCAAAGCGGAAGCCGGCCTTCAACGGAGTCCCTGTGCATGCTCTGTTTCCTCTGATGGTTCATAGTTCTTTCCCGTCCTTTCTTCTGGTAAGCACACAACATACCACAGTGTGCCCGTAATATCCAGCATTTTTTACATCTGCGGCTGCATGGGCGCCTGACTCTGACTCCGCTCCAGCCACAGCGGATAATAGGCCACCTCTGTGATACCCAGATCCGCATTACAGGTGATATGGGCGGCCACGGCGGGGCAGGCTGACGAGATCTGGAACAACGCCTCGGTGAGCTCTGAGCCCAGGCCGTCCAGGATACAGCGGGGCCCGCCGGGCTTTTCGGCAAACTCCGGTTGATCCATGGTGAGGCGGGCCATGGCCTGGGTGGCGGATATGCCTGTTTCCCGGCCGTATGTGATGGCCCGCTTCAAGGCATGCTGCGGATTGAAGCGCCCAAAGTCCATGGTGTAAAACCGCTGTTCCTGCCCGGACTCCACAATGGTGCAGGTCGCAATCCGGCTGGGCTCCTCCGGCCGCTCCGGGCCAAAGAAGCCCATAAGCCGGCCCTCCTTGGCCAGGCCGGACACCTCTGCCGGTGTGCGCCCGGCCTGAAAGTAGACGGCAGCGGCGAACAGCTCGCTGGGCAGAGCGGCGTTTTGGTGCTGGATGACCTCATAGGCGCCCTGGAGGGTTTCCTCACCGAAATTCCGCGCCACCACTCGCAGGGCGGTGAGCATATCGATGTACTCCGTCTCCGCACACTCCCGGTCAAAGCGGTACAGTGCCTCGGTGGTGACGGGGTCCGGCCTGGGAACCAGTTCATTGATCTGCCGGATAAACTCTTTTTTCTGTATATTCTCTCCCCCTCGGTTCACATGGATAGCCCGCCCAGGGATGGCCCCTGGCTGGGGTGATCCTTGTCGGCCAGCAGTTGTACCAGAGTTTTCAAATCCTCCGGTGCAATCCGCTCAACCGCCTGGCACAGCCGGTTGAGGCCATTGATGGACAGGCGTTCCGCCGGAATGCTGCTGATGACCTCGCCGGGCAGGGTGCTGTCTACTATCCAAAAGTGGGGGCTGTCCCGGATGCCGGTGCGGCACAGGAGACGTTCCAGCCTTTCCGGGCTGTCCGGCAGAACCAGCAGTGTGCTCTGCCCCTCGCCGTAGGATGCCTCCAGGAGTATGACGAACTCCCGGTCAAGATAGTCCGGAAAGGGGCCGCCCTCCTTGTAGAACTTCTCCAGCTCCATACCGTTATCATAAACCACGCCATAGGGTGTGATAGTGCCATGCTTGTTGAGGATCAACTTCAAGGCCGCTGCTCTGCCATCCACCTGTTCCAGCTCCTCCTCACTGGCACAGCCGCCCTCCAGCGTCATGTAATGCTGGCGGCCTACAGCGTCCAAATCCGAAAAGTCCGTGATCACCGTGGCCTGCTGGCAGCAGAAGGTAAGATTGATGAAGTCCGTCATATCAAACGTACCCAGCCTGACCGCCATAGCCTGGAACTGGGCGGCCTCATAGTCGTCAAAGCTGTCCAGCCGCCGGGCCAGGTAGTCCAGCTCGTCCAGATTGGCGCCCACCTTCTCCAGGCGTTTGAGGATGGGGAAGCCGCTCTCCAGCTCGTCCACCCGGCAGTCCCGTTTCAGGGGGGCTCCCAGCTCCATAGCGGCCAGGCATTCCAGGGTGCGCTCATATTCCATGCCGGGGATGGGGAAGGGGATGGTCACCTGGCCATACTCCGGGTGCGCCGCGTTGCTCAGGACACAGCGCAGCACCGGCTGTCTGTTCTGTGTGGTCACATCTGCTGCCCTCCTATCTCCGGCCCCTGGCGGGGCACGTAATCCTCCAGCGGCCTGGGGTTCTCCTCCCCATACAGGTCATAGGTCATATCGTCCGCCGCCTTGCGCACCGCCGGGTCATCCGTCAGGGTCTCGAAGCGGAAGCCGGTCACATCCCTTGTGGGCAGCTCCTCCCGGATGGTCCGGAGGTAATCCTGTGGGGCTGTGAACTCCATGCGCTCGCCATTGGCAAAGGAAACCCGGCCCACCGGCCTGTCCAGTCCCACTGTTCTGTCCGCCTGGTCATCTGAGTAGAACAGGCCGGCCTCCTCACGGGCGGCCGGCCGCAGGGGAAAGCGATTGTTACATGGATTCATCTGTGTGAATCTCCTCCTTAGTTTCTTGCTCTGCCCACCTGTCCGTGGCATTGAGCCGCCGCATCTCCGAGCGCAGGCACTTCCCATCCTTCCCCCAGCAGAGGAAGCCGTTGGCAGGGTAGGGGCAGCCCACACAGAGGGGGGAGCGGGTGCATACTGGCCTGGGCGGCGGTTCCGCCGGGTGCTCCGGGGCATAAATCTTACGGGCACTGAAATGGAATAAAATCTGGGCATAGAAAAAGGCGGCGCCTGATTTGGCGCCGCCCTCACATGGACGGTTCAAGATTTACTCCCTCTTTCTATATCAGATGTTGCGCTACCGCCGGCGGTTAGCCTCGCCCTGGGACAGGGCGGCCTTTCCACTCCAGTGGAAGTAAACGATCCTTCTTTGGCGCAAAGGTGAGGGGGGCTGTCCAAGGACAGCCCCCCTCCTGTATGCTTCCGTCTCAGATTTTAGATGGCCCGCACTCCGCGATCCAACTGTCCAGGTTCAGGCTTTCCGCCATGAGAAGGGCCAGCTTGTGCATCGCCGCCCGGTCTTGGGCATCCTCCAGCCTGGCCGTCGTCTCAAACAGGCCCCAGAGCAGTTCGGCAATCATCTTGCCGTCGTAAGGCTTCAGCAGTTCGCTGTTGGGCAGAGCGTCCTCGCTGCTCCCGCTGCGCAGAAGCTGCCGTTCTCTTTCAATCAGCTCCAGGCTGGCCTGCAGGCTCTCCCGGGGCACTTCCCAGGCTTTGGCAATCAGCTTCACGCCTGCCTCCATGGGAGCCTCATCCCCGATCTTGTCCGGCCCGCCCAGCGCCAGGGCATTGATTGCCTCCTCAGTTATCTGCTGAAGCAGCTTCTCCGGCGCGGGATGCTTCTCAATCTGTTTCATACGTGTGTCCTCCTCGTTATTTTTTGGTGGGCTTCTGACCACAACAATACCCGCTTTTGCGGGATAAAGCTATCACCATACGTAACGAAAAAAATGCCGCAAACCAAGCGATACCAACAATTTCTGTATAGAAAAAGCGGCGCCTGATTTGGCACCGCCCTCATATGGACTGTCCAAGCTTCTGACTTTCGCTCTGCATCTGATCCTGGGTTCTTTCCGGCAGCTGGGCTGTGATCTGATCCAGGAGGCGCCGGCATTGGAACTCCTGCTGGTAGGAGGCGGGGCCCTCTCCATAGAGGAAGCCCTGCACCGCCTGGCGCAGCCCCTCCAGCTGCTCCCGGTCAAAGACCCGTTCCCTGGCCACCAGCCCGGAGCGGAGGGCGAAGTCCTCCCTGGCGCCCTGATAGTCCTCCATGTAGTAGTGGCCGTTGTTGACCCCGCTCCGGTCATAGTCCCGGGCCCAGGTGACGAACTGGGCCCCCAGCAGCGTCTCTGTCCCGGCCAGCACTGTGCCGTTGAACTCTGCCAGCACCCGGTAACCGTCCGCCAGGCCATCCGCCTTCAGAGGTGGGGCATTCTCCAGAAGCGTCATGTACTCCATCACCGTCCCCGCCGCCTCCGTGGCCTGAGCCAGGGCGGCCTTTGCCCTGCTGGTGTCTACCCAGGTGGGGTCATACCGGACGGCGCCGCTCTCCGTGACCCGGCACAGGATGCGTCCGTTCCACTCCACCGGGAGCAGGCCGTCCTCCTCCAGCGGCCGGGGCAGTAGCTCCCGCCGCCGCAGGGCGTAGGACAGTTCCTCGAAATAGGTTTTGGGGGGCATGTTCGTATTCCTCCTTTGGGGGCTCAGCGCCCTTTTTCGATCACCGTTCTGCGCCCCTGCCCGGGAATTTCACCATACCATCTTCTCTACAAAAATCTATTCAGCAAAGCAGACGCAAAGGTGTGCGCCCTTTTTGAACTTCCTGTGCAGCAAAAAAGCGCCGGTCTGATGGTTGCGAAACCAACAAACCGACGCTCTACTTTTTGTATATATTTTTTCCTCCATTTGGCGGCCTTCAGGGCTGAAAAAGGGCGCAGGGGAGGGGTAACCGGTATCTTATGGAGCGATCCGGGGTTCAATGTCCTTCTGTGGCTCCACAAGCCTCGAAAATATCTTTTTTTCAGAACACAAATTTCAGGGAAATAAAAAAGCCACACCCTCTGATACTCTAAGCATTCCGCTTAAAATATCCAGATTGGTGTGGCTTTATGGCGCAGAAGGAGGGATTTGAACCCTCGCTGCGGTTTCCCACACTACTCCCTTAGCAGGGGAGCCCCTTCGGCCACTTGGGTACTTCTGCATGCCGATTGACAACCTGTCAAGTACACTGCTCATGATAAAAGTGGCGGAGAGAGTGGGATTCGAACCCACGGCTCTTGCGAGTCACCGGTTTTCAAGACCGGCTCCTTAAACCACTCGGACATCTCTCCACGTCCGACTCACCACAGCGCGTAAATTATATTATCACAACAAGTGCATTTTGTCAACCAATAAAATAAAATTTTTCTCAGAAAGAAAAAATTCCCTGCCGTCCGCAACTTGCAGACGACAGGGATGTTACTTCTTGTGCTCTTAGGCAAAGAACGCGTGGGCGCCGATGGTCGCCACACGGGGACGGTTCCGGCTGGCCCAGCTATTGGGAGAGACGCGGGGATTTACAAAGTAAAGGCTGTTCCCTGCGGTATTGGTTCCCTCCAAACAGAGCTTGGCGGCAGCAATGCTCTCATTACTGGGCGTGCGGTAGATACTGCCATTGCTCACCGGGGTGAACTGATTCTTCTGGAAGATGACCCCTTTTACGGTGTTCGGGAATCGGCTGTCCGCCACCCGATTCAAGATCACATTTCCTACCGCGATCTTCCCTTCCAGGGACTGATTGCCGCTCTCTGCGTAGATGATACGGGAGAGCCAGTAGAGATCATCGCCGTTATAAAATGTGTCCCCCGACTGGATCGGTCCGGTCCCGGACTGGAATTTCACACTCTGGGTGTTCTCATCCCACCAGGCCTTGCCGCCCAGCGCCTGAGCCAGGACACGGGCAGGAACCATCATGTTCCCATTGCTGTTGCGCACTCCGTCCGGCACGTACAGGTAGCGGCCATTGGCTACGATATACTTGGCACCGGGACACACGCTGAGGGTCAAACCACTCGCCCGGGTTACCGACTGCCCATTTTCCCAGGACGCAGTTGCATCCGGATACATGGCGTGGACCACCGGAAAATAGGACACATAGGTATTCTGATTTACGACCTCGGTCGCTACGGTGGGCTCCAAAGTCTTGCCGTCCACCACGACATTGGCGCTGCGCTCGGCGGCGGCCGCATGGGCACTCAAGGTCAGGAACAAGGCCAGACCGAGCGCCAGGCAGGACACTCGCTTTTGCATGATGAGGATACCTCCTGTTACTTTCTGTTTACAATCTGTTACCTCTTTTTCATTAGATTGTAACCACATTGTAACTTATTTCTCCGGAGATTGCAAGGGGAATTTTTGTCACATCCTCAAATCCCTTGCAGCGCAATGGTTTTGCTCATCTCCCATTTTCCATCCGTAATCACAGAGTACGTTCCGCTCGACAGAATTCTGTTACAGACTGTTACTTTTCCATCCTGGAGATCAGAGGCTTTTTCTCACCCCCTCCCCTCTCCCCCCACAACAGCCCTTCTGATCCCCCCTTTTTGGGGGCCTTGGGACGCTGTTTTCAAGCTCGTTTTTGCCTGTTGAAAAAATTTTTGATTTTTTTGAAATTTCCTCTTGACGTTTTCAAATTCCATGGTATAATAGTCCATGTTGCTGAGGCAACGACGCGTAGAGCGGCTTGGAGAGATGGCTGAGCTGGTCGAAGGCGCACGATTGGAAATCGTGTAGGCGTTAATAGCGTCTCGAGGGTTCGAATCCCTCTCTCTCCGCCAAAAGTCCTGAGAACTTTTTGTTCTCAGGACTTTTTCTATTCCCCTGCCGCCGTCTTCTGTTGGATTGAAGTTCGCGGCAGATTCTATTTCACAACACCTCTATATCTGCTATAATGCTGATAGGCTCAATGAAAGGATCGGTGATGTTTCCTGTGAATCCAGATAAGAAATCATTTGGAAAGACTCTGCTCAACAGCGCGCTTCTGCTTGCCGGAAGTATCATATTCGCACTAAACATGAACACCTTTATTGCCGCGGGGGATTTGGTTCCGGGTGGTTTTTCCGGACTCTCCATCCTGATTCAAGGGCTTTTCCAGAAGTACTTGAATATCGAGATCCCCTTCTCCGTCCTCAACATCGGATTCAATCTGGTACCCGCTCTGATCGCGTTCCGACTGGTGGGCAAACGCTTTACCATTCTCTCCTGTTTCAGTATCTTCCTCTCGTCCATTCTGGTCGATCTGCTGCCCAAGTACGAGATCGTGGATGATCCCCTTCTCATTGCCGTGTTCGGTGCGATCTTCGGCGCCATCGGCATTGTCCTCATCCTGAACAGCGGCGCCAGCAGCGGCGGAACCGACTTTATCGCCATGTCCCTGGCTGCCAAGTTCCAGACGAGCAACTCCTTTACCTATATGCTCCTGTTCAGCGCCACGGTCATCTTGATCTATGGCTGGCAGTTTGGTATGGACAAGGCGCTTTACTCGATCATCTATCAGTTCTGCTACACACAGGTCATCAACACATTTTACAAGCGCTACAAGAAAAAGACCCTCTTCATCATCACAGAGGACCCTGAGCAGCTCTCCAAGGCTCTGATCGAGATCACCAACCACAGCGCTACCGTCTGGCCCGGAGACGGCGCCTACACCAAAAAGCACCGGTATGTGGTGTATACGGTCCTCTCCGACAATGACATCCGGAAGATCAGCCGCTACATCAGCCAGAATATGCCCGGCACCTTTGTCAATGTCCTGAACTCCGACGAAGTGATCGGCAACTTCTTTATCCGTCCCCTGGATTAAAAGAAAAAGGCCTGTTCTCCTATATAAAAGGAGAACAGGCCTTTTTGATCTTTTTGATGTTCTGTTATTCCACCGTACGTCCCTTGGTAATGGCGTCCAGCAGCATCCGCGCACCGTGACGCAGGAAGACATCCCGGTCGATCTTCAGGGAGCGCTCCAGATAGTGGCTCTTGCTGTCCGCCATCTGCACCATACCAGAGAGAGTCGCCCAGAAGAGCAGCACCGTCTCATCGGGCGGAAGCTCGATGCGCACGACGCCCTCGGCGGCACCCCGGCGCAGGAAATCCGCCAGCAGCTGGTTGGTGGCATCCCCCACCTGGAGAATATCCTTCAGGCCCTGATCCAGCTTGGTGCTGTTCAGGTCCACCACGCCGTCGCTGCCCACCACCTCATAGGCCGCCGGATTTTCTCCGTAAAAGCGGATGATGGCGTCACAGATCGCATCGTAGGCGTGGAACCAATTGGCATTCCCGCGGATCGCTTCCTGGATCTTTTTCTGGAGCAGCACCATGCTGCTCAGAAGAATGGCATTCACGATCTCCTCTTTGCTCTGGAAGTACACATACAGCGTCGCCTTGCTGTATTCCGACTCACGGGCAATGTCATCCATAGTGGTCTTTTCGGTTCCCTTTTCTGCAAAGAGCCGCTCGGCCGCAGCCAGAATGGAACCACGGTGGAATTCAGTCAATGCCTGCTTCTTACTCAACACAATCACACCTTTGGTTTTAACTTTGAAAGACTGGTTTAACTTATAATATCATCCTCTGATTTTATTGACAAGAGTTTATGTTATCTTTTTCACAAAATTCTTATTTTTCTCCTGCGGCTTCTTTTCTTTTTGATTTTTGGCAGGAAAATATCCTCTTCTATTCCAATATTCGTCAGTCTTTCTCTATCTCCCAGGTACCGGGTCGGCCTTGAGCAGATAGCACACGGTGTTGGCTCCCTCCAGCGAAATGACCCCGTACGTGGCTCCTCCCCATCCGCCGCGAATGGTACCTGGATTCAAAATCCACAGTCCATGCTGATACTCGCAAAATGCCTCATGGGTATGCCCAAACAGCAAGATGTGGGCCTGCGCTTCCCGTGCCGCCCAGACGGCCCGGCTCATTCCCACCTTGACACCCCGGGTATGGCCGTGCATCATCAGAATGCGCCGTCCCTCCAGCTCCAGCACCTTCTCCTCGTCCAAATCCGGTCTCCTTCCGTCACAGTTCCCGCACACGCATTCCATGGGAATGGAGGGAAAGAGCTTTCCCAGGGCTCTGGCGTCTGAATTGACATCCCCCAGATGGAGGATGTAGTCCGGCCGGTCGCTGCGCACCGCCTGTTCCATATTCGGAACATTGCCGTGGGAGTCGGAAAACACCAAAATTTTCATATACGCACCTTCTCTGTTCCATCACATATACTGAGAGTGGATGCGGCCCCAGCCCGGGCGCCGCAGCACATGTTATAAGGATATATCTCATATCCTGGAATAATGGAGGGACGCGCCATGACCAAACTGCCCCAGTCCAATCTGGACGACCTGATGAAAAATCCTGCCGCTGCCGGCCTGCTCCAACACAAGGAAGTGCTGGCCGCCCTGCTGCACTCACCGGACACCCAGAAACTGATGTCCATGCTGGAACAGCGTGCCGGTTCCGGGCTGCAGCAGGCCGCCGCCTCCGCAGCCAAGGGAGACCCCTCCGCACTGATGGGACTCATGAATTCCGTCATGCAGAGCCAGGAGGGCGCTGCCGTGGTGGAGCGCATCCAAAAAGCCGCCCCCAAGAAATAAGAAGCAGGCCTTCCTCTGGCCGGAAAGGAGCGCCGCATGGCAGAATTCGAAGACAAACTGCACGCCATTCTGGGCGATCCGGAGGCCATGGGACAAATCGTCTCTATCGCCAAGGCGTTGACCGGAGACGGCACCGCATCTCCCGGAGAAGAAGAGCCCCCCTCTCCCTCCGCAGCATCGGAGGAGCCGGTTTTTGAACCCGTAGAGCCCCTCTCCGCCGCTCCTTCTTCCAGCGGTGGAACGGATTCTGCTCCGGACTGGTCCGCTCTGCTGGGGCTCCTGGGTAACCTCAACGGAGGCGGCGGAGAGAGCAATCCGCTCTCACTTCTGGGGGATCTGGACCCCGCCCTGGTCCAAAAAGCCCTGCGGCTCTTTTCCGAATACCGCTCCACCGACGACCGGAAAGTGGCTCTTCTCAATGCACTCAAACCATTTTTAAAGGAAGAGCGCCTGGCTAAGCTGGATCAGGCCGTCCAGATTGCAAAGCTCTCCCGCCTGATCCGGGTCGCTTTCCTGCTTTTCCAAAAGGAGGGATCGGACGATGGCGCTCTATAACCGCTACATTCCCTCCGGAACTACATATACCCGTATTCTGGAGGATGACCGGGTTTCTCCCCAGCCGGTATCCTCCCCCTCTCCCCAGCTAGATCCCCCGGTGAAAGAGAGTACCGCTCCTTCCCACTCCGGGCATTCCAAGGGGCTGTCCGGCATTCTGAAGTATCTCAAGCTGGATAAGCTGGATTCCGGCGATATCCTCCTGCTGCTGATCTTGCTCTTTCTCTTTTTGGAGGGAGACGACATCGAGCTGATGATTACCTTGGGGCTGCTCCTTCTGCTGGGATTGGAGTAGGCCATCCTGCTCAGGCAGCGCTCTGCACCGTATGCAGCACCGTTCCGTCGGGAAGCGAAAACTCCTGTCCCGGTGTTACCGGGCGCTCCGCCGCCGTAGCGTTCATGGAGAGGACCACCTTGTCCGCCTTGATCTGCTCCGCGGCGGCCAACAGTCCGCTCTCTACCGAGATCCAGTAGTGGGACACGCTGCCCAGCTCCGGGTCCTCCACCGCCACATAGATGCAGGCCATACCGTTTTTTTCGACATAATCCGCCGCGGTAATGCAGGCTGGCTCCTCTGCCAGAACATCTTCATAGGTGGGGATATGCGGTCCCTCCAGATCGGCTGAGTATGTGTCTGCCGGAGCACTGGTCCAGGTGCGGCCGTTTCCATACCAGTAGTAGACCCACTCCTCCCCCACGATGCTGTGGCGTACCGTTCCGGAGGGAAGCGTGGTATCCGTCTTGCTCCATCCGCCATCCACCCACTGTTCTGCGGTCAGCTTGCCCTCGCTTTCTGAATATTCCACGGTCACTTGACAGTAATAGCTGCTGGGCCTGGCCAGGGTAGCGATCACATTCTGTACCGTCTCCGGGGTAACGGACACCAAAATCTGGCTCTCATTCGGATCATCTTCCGGTGTTTCTCCGCCGGGCTGGCTCTCCTCCACTGGCGGGAGGGTGATGGGCGGCGAGGCCGGCGTGAACAGATCCATGCCGAAGCTGGAGAACACCGCCACCGCAATGACCAGTATGATGAGGATCACCAGGATATTGCGACTTTTCCCTTCCATGGAGCACTCCTTTTCCTCTCGATCGCAGAATGCCCACAGGGGCGGGGACGGCAGGTCCCCGCCCCTGTGGGCATCTCTTTATGCCTGAAATTCCTCGGGACGATCCGGGCGCAGGCCAAATTTCCATTCGATGGCGTCCACAATGCGGCGGCAGGCAAACCCATCTCCATAGGGGTTCACCGCGTGGGCCATGGCCGCATACGCACTCTGGTCGCGCAAAAGCTCGGCGGCCATCTGATAGACCGTCTCCTCCTCTGTGCCGGCCAGCTTGACCGTGCCGGCGGTGATGGCCTCCGGCCGCTCGGTCTCCCTCCGCAGCACCAGCACGGGACGGCCCAGTGCGGGCGCCTCCTCCTGGAGTCCGCCGGAGTCGGTCATTACCAGATAGGCTCTGGCCATCAGGTTGTGCATCTCCTGCACATCCAGAGGATCGATGAGATGGATCCGGGGATGGCCGGAGAGATACTTTGCGGCCGCCTCCCGCACCACCGGAGAGAGATGGACCGGGTATACCAGCTCCACATCGGAGAAGTCCTCCGCAAGGCGCCGCAAGGCAGTCATGATGTGGGCCATGGGCTCCCCGTAATTCTCCCGGCGATGGCAGGTCACCAGGATGACCTTTTTCCCCGCATAGTCCAGGTGGTTCAGGAGATCCGTACTAAAGTGGAAATCCTTTACAACCGTTGTCTTCAGTGCATCAATGACGGTATTGCCGGTGATGAATACGCCCTCTTTGATATCCTCCCGCTCCAGATTGGCGCGGTTGGCCACGGTGGGCGCGAAATGCAGGTCGGCGATATCGCCCACCAGCTTGCGGTTCATTTCCTCCGGGAAAGGAGAGTATTTGTCCCAAGTCCGCAGGCCGGCCTCCACATGGCCCACCTTGATCTGGTGATAAAAGGCGGCCAGTGCCCCCGCAAAGGTGGTGGAGGTGTCTCCATGGACCAGCACCAGATCCGGACGGGCCTTCTGGAAGACCTCCTCCATTCCCAGCAGGCACTTGGTGGTGATGGTGGACAGGGTCTGCCGGGGTTCCATGATGTTGAGGTCATAGTCCGGCTGGATGTGGAAGATGTGCAAGACAGAATCCAGCATCTCCCGGTGCTGTGCCGTCACACAGCAGATGGACTCGATCCCCTCTCGGGACTGCAGCTCCTGCACCAGTGGAGCCATCTTGATAGCCTCGGGCCGGGTGCCGAAAATTGTCATCACTCGAATGCTCATTTTTTATTCTCCTCCTGCTCCTCCTTGTCCTCCTTCTTCGGGGCAGCCGGCGGCTCTCCGCCCGGCTTTTTCTCTCCGCCCCGGAGGACAAGCATGATGGACATGGATCCTGCGATGCACATGGCAAAGAGCAGCAGCATGGCTCTCAGAGAGCCAATGGTGGTCAGAACCACGGCGGACAGACCCAAGATGGCGGAGATCACATAGAGCACCGCCACGGCCTGCTTCTGATTCAGGCCCATATCGATCAGCCGGTGATGGATATGGCTCCGGTCAGCGTGCATGGGGCTCTGCCCATGGGCGATGCGCCGGATGAACGCAAAGCAGGTGTCAAAGATGGGCAGGCCCAGCATCAGGAAGGGCACCACAAAGGAGATCAGGGTATAGTACTTGAACAGTCCCTGGATGGATACCACTGCCAGCACATAGCCCAGAAAGGTAGAGCCGGTATCTCCCATAAAAATCTTGGCCGGGTTGGTATTGTAGGGCAGGAACCCAATGCACCCTCCGGCCAGGCAGGCCATAAGAACCGCCACGGTGGGTTCGGCCACGGTCAGGGCAATGACCAACACGGTCATGGAGCTGATGGTAGACACGCCGCAGGCCAGTCCATCCAGACCGTCGATCAGATTGACGGCATTGGTCACCGCCACAATCCAGATCACAGTGACTGGAATGGAGAGCCATCCCAGTTCCCAATAGAGATCGTTGGAGAAAATGTTGGGATTGGAGATGGTCTCGATGACATTTCCGCTGCACACTGCAATGACCGCCGCCACGATCTGTACGATGAGCTTGGGCAGCGCGGGCAGCGCATAGATATCATCCAGAATCCCCAGCACCACGATGATGACCGCGCCCAGCAGCATCCCCTGGAGCTGCATTCCGAGCCCATCCGTCTGTACAAAGGGGATAAACAGGATTACACTGAGCAGAAAGCCCAAAAAGATCGCAAGGCCTCCCATGCGCGGAATGGGATGGTCGTGCATCCGGCGGCCGTCCTTGGGTACGTCCACGGCGCCCCATTTCTGGGCCAGACTCTTTACGATCGGTGTCGTGATCAGGGCCACCAGAAATGCGGTGATCAGAGCGCCTGCCACAACTCCAATGGTTTCAATTGACATTGGCATGGATTTGACTCCTTTTCACAGGCCTGGCCCCTCAGCGGGCCACAAAGCCCACCTTCTTATAAACTTTCCGCAGGGTCTTCTGGGCCACGTAGGAGGCCTTCTCCGCTCCGGCATGGTAGACGCTCTCCAGATAGGCCTTGTCCGCCAGAATACGCTGGGCCTCCTCCCGGATGGGACGCAGCAGATCGACCACTGCCTCCCCTACTGCGGGCTTAAAGACGCCGTATCCCTGTCCATCAAACTCCCGCTCGATCTCCTCATAGCTCTTGCCGGTGCAGGCGGAGTAGATCTGCATGAGGTTTGCCACACCAGGCTTATGCTCCCGGTCATAGCGGACGCAGTGCTCCGTATCGCTGTCCGTGACAGCCCGCTTGAATTTGCGCTGGATATCCTCCGGCTTTTCCATCAGGAACACGCAGCCCTCCGGCATAGACTTGCTCATCTTGCTCTCAGGCGCATTGAGCGACATGACCCGGGCGCCCGCCTTGGGGATGTAAGGCTCGGGAATCTTGAACACATCGCCGTAGATGTGGTTAAAGCGCTGGGCCACATTGCGGGTGAGCTCCACATGCTGCTTCTGATCCTCGCCAACAGGAACAAAATCCGGCTGGTAGAGCAGAATGTCTGCCGCCATCAGGGACGGATAGGTAAAGAGTCCGCCGTTGATGTTATCCGCGTTCTTGGCGGATTTATCCTTGAACTGGGTCATGCGGGAGAGTTCGCCGAACATGGTATAGCAGTTGAGGACCCAGCCCAGCTCAGCATGCTGATGTACATGGGACTGGATAAAGAGGGTATTCTTTTCCGGATCCAGTCCACAGGCGATATACTGGGCCAACTGCTCCAGCGTACGCCGACGCAGATCAGCAGGCGTCTGCCGGACGGTGATGGTGTGCATATCCGCCATAAAATAATAGCAGTCAAACTCATCGGCCCGGGCACCCCAGTTTTTGATGGCGCCCAGATAGTTGCCCAGGTGCAGATCCCCGCTGGGCTGAATGCCGGAGAGCATCACTTTTTTCTCATTTTCCATGATTGAAACACCTCATTGTGTATCATTTTCCATATTGAGTTAGTATATCACACTCCCCTCTTTATTACAATGCTCACCGCTATATTTCTCTGCTTCCCCCGCCTCGGATATACAATGCATGTTCCTGGAAAAGCGGGAAGAAATCTCTTGACAATACCTGCAAATATCATTATAATAAATAAGCATTCTATCCGGGTGTGGCGAAGCTTGGTATCGCGCTTGGTTCGGGTCCAAGAGGCCGTGGGTTCGAATCCCGCCACTCGGACCATGACGAGTGTTCTTATAGCATTTGAAACGCTGTAAGAACACTCGTCTTTTTCTTTTGTTTTCATCCGGCGATGGTGGATGGGGCGTAGTTGACGACTACGCCTTTTCTTGTGTTTACGGACACCTCCGGGGCGGGCAACGGGATCAGCTCCGGGATCTCAATGACCCCTACGCAGTTATAGTGGATACGGAGCCGCTGCTCCCACACCCCGTCGATCTTCTCGGCATTGAACACTTCGATCTTCTCGATGAGCTCGTTGAGCATCCGGGGCGTCAGCTTGCGGGCGCGGGTGTATTTGCGGACCAGGGAGATGAACATATCCGTGGTCATGGACTGGCTGCTCTGCTTGTCGATCTCGGCGCGGAGCGCCTTGATTTTCTCCGCCAGTTCCTTTTGCTCCTCCTCGTACCGCCTCGACATACGGGCGAAACGGTCGTCAGAGAGCTTGCCGGAAACATTGTCCTCATAGATCCTCTCGAACAGGCCATCCAGTTCCTCATCACGGGCAAGCAGGGCTTTCAATTCCTTCTCCTTCAGCTTGCGGTCGGTCTCCGCTGCTTGCTGAGAGTGCCCGATCACCGCTTTCAGAAATTCGTCCTCATAGAGGCTGGCAAACTTTGTCAGACGCCGTATCTCACCAAGCACCACCTGTTCCAGAAAATCCAATCGGATATAGTGGGTGGAAGTACAACTCCCACGGTTGCCCCTATAGTTGGAGCAGTTAAAATACTTGATGTCGGGGTTGCCCTGATTGAAATGAAAGTGTAGGTTGTGTCCGCAATCAGCGCAGACCAGAAGGCCGGAGAACGTATTGCGCTCCCCTTCGTGGGTGCGGCGCTTGCGGATCTTGCCGCGCTTCTGCTGGACCTGTTCAAAGACCGCCCGCTCAATGATGGGTTCGTGGACATCCTGGAAGATGACCCAGTTTTCCCGGTCGTTGGCAAGCCGCTTTTTGTTCTTGTATGACTTGGAGTAGGTCTTGAAGTTAAGAATATCACCGCAATACTCCTGTAAAGAGAGAATATGAGTGATGGTGGAGCTGTTCCACATATACGGTCCGCGGAGTTTGCTTTTCCCAGGACGATTGACGCCCTTTTCACGCCAATAGGCGATGGGGGTAAGGATTTTCTCCTCGGAGAATATTGTGGCGATCTGCTCCGTTCCATAACCATCCAAAGTCATTCGGAATACTCGGCGGACTACCTGGGCGGCCTCCTCATCCACGATCCACCGTTTGGGATCGTCGGGGTCTTTCTTGTAGCCATAGGGCGGCGGCCCCATCGGCTCACCGGCGTTGCCCTTGATCTTGTTGCTGATCCGGCGCTTCTTGCTGATGTCGCGGGCGTACCACTCATTGAACAGGTTGCGGATGGGCGCCAGTTCGTTCTCGCCCTCGGCGGTGTCGATGTTGTCCGAGACCGCCACCAGGCGGATGTCGTGCTCCGGGAAAAACTCCTCGGTCAGCCGCCCCACCTCAATGTAGTTGCGGCCCAGCCGGGACAGATCCTTCACAAACACGGCGGCGGCCCGTCCCTGTTCAAGCTGCCGAATCATCTCCACAAAACCAGGGCGGTCCATGGTGACACCGGAAATACCGTCATCCAGGAAATGGACCAAGTTGGTGTAGCCTTTCTCCTTTGCTACTTTGGTCAGCAGCTTTTTCTGGAAAGAGATTTGTCAAGGGTGTTTTCACCACTAATTATGATTTGTAGATAGATTCAAAGAGGCTGTAGCAAAACGAAAGTGGAGCAACAGCCTCAAAAGCGTCCCACGGACACGCAGCCACAGAATGAAATTCTGCGTTCATGGGGACTTGAGGGATACCTTCAACAAGCAGCGCCGGAAGCCGAATGGCTATTCGGGGCATTGCTCGCCTATTTCTCTGAGATCACGAAAGCGACTATTGAGATAGTCATTGACAGTATGTGAGCATGGTGGTAATATTGAAATGTAACTATTCAAATAGTCACATGAGAGGAGTGCATTATTGTGAAGCTATTTGATTCAGAGCTAAGAGTTATGGAAACGCTTTGGAAACTTGGTGATTTAACCGCCGGTCAGATTGCAAAAATTTTGAATCAACAAATAGGGTGGAATCGAAATACGACATACACTGTGATTAAAAAACTTATCGAAAAAGAAGCGATTGAACGTCTCGAACCCAATTTCTTGTGTCACGCTATTATTAGTAAAGAGCAAGTGCAGCAACAAGAAACAACCAATTTGATCGATAAACTGTTTGATGGTTCATCCGAAATGTTCTTGTCTGCCTATTTGAGCGGCAGAAAATTATCCAATGTTGAGATTGAGCGCCTAAAGAAACTCATAGATGACTTAGAATGAGGGTCTAAGATATGACACTACTACAAATGAGTATCCAAGCAGGAATTCTTATTATAGGCATTGTACTTATTCGTGCTTTGGGCATGAATAAGTTGCCAAAAAAAAGTTTTCTAATTTTATGGGATATCGTGCTGATAAAACTTCTCGTTCCATTGTCTTTTCCTGCGAAATGGAATATCCTTACTTTTTTTAACGAATTGCAAAAAGATGTCGGCAAAACTTCTGCGAGTGTACAAGCAGAGATCAATATAGCCCTGGCAGATTTCAGAATTTTACCATTAGAACAACTGATTGCTTCAAAAACTACCATATCATCATCGCTTATGATATCAGTTTGGATAGCTGGGATGGTCGTATTTGGTGTGGTTTTTAGTGCTTTCATTTTCAAAGATTATCAAGAACTTCGTTTTTCTATACCTGTTACCAATACCCCAACTATAGTGGAATGGCAGTCAAAGCACACTCTGTATAGACCGCTAAGAATTTTACAATCAGATAGAATTACTACTCCGCTTGCAGTTGGGATTATTAGTCCACGAATTATCCTTCCTAAAACAATGGACATAAATAACACGCAGTCCATTTCTTATGTCTTAACTCACGAGTATTTCCATTTGCGGCGCTTCGATATGCTTCGCAAAGTCTTTATATTATGTGCCGTTTGTGTGCATTGGTTCAATCCATTGGTGTGGGTTATGTCAATATTACTGAACCGGGACTTGGAGATGACCTGCGATGAAGAGGTCTTAAAACATTTTGGTGCAAATAAAACGACGAAAAAAGAATATGCTTACGCACTGATTGAAATTGCTGAAGCACGCAATGCATATTCTCCCATTAGGAGTTACTTTAGCACGAATTCTGCCGAGGAAAGAATTATTTCAATCATGAAATATAAAAAAGCTTCTTGTCTATCCGTTGCTATGGCAGCTCTACTACTCGTTTGCTTCACAAACATATTTGTAGCATTTGCGTGTGAAGCCCCTTTACAAACTAATTATGCCGAACCTTATAGTACGGAACTGCTTACTACAGATGGCAAAGTAATATCTCGTTCCATAAATGATTCCATCAACTCCAACTACACAGATACAAGGATTGATAACACAAATTTTTATGGTGAAACCGTGAATTGTATAAATGGCATTTCAGGCCCACATGAAGAATCAAATGCTCACATGGCTACTTATACAAACAATGGGGGAACGTGGTCTCTCAAATCGGGGCAAACGGTGATGATTACTTTAGATGTTGTCCCTGTCGAAAACGCCGAGGACGGATGGAGTGTGTACCTTGGGTACCAAAAAGATGGAAACTATACTATTGTATCAAATCCGCGTATCTTTATTGGATCAACAACGTTGCCCATTACAATTCCAGAGGACGGAGAATACAATTTTTTCATCTTAAATGTATCAGCTGGAAAAATCAGTATTAGCAGTTCTGAAATAAACATCGGGTGATCTAAACTTTAGAAAGGAGAATGTAGGTGTACTCAAAAACCGAGTATGCTTCTGCATGACCAACAGAAAATGAAAAGAAGTACTCAGGATAAACTCGAACTTTTGATCTCCCTTGGTGGATTAGCCGTACTCATTGGTGCGTTCCTTGTATGGTGCAGTAGTAAAGTTGTGAGTATTCCAGGCTTTTGCTCCGCACTTTTGAGTGCAGTATTGTTTGCAATAGTTTGCCTGCGCTTTGTCCCAGAATGGATGTTTTTTTGGCGAAGGCGCTCTGTTCTTAGAATCACTAAAGTTGAACAAGTGCCTACCCATAAAATGGCATATAAAAATATCGAGCTAAAAATCTTTTTCTCATTGATTTTAGTTAACCTCAGTGTCATAGTAGCAGCGTTTTTACTCAGACGCATAATAGGCTATCAAGAAACATTTGTCGATAGTCTTGAGTTTTGGACTTGTACTGATAGTTACCACTACCTTGCAATCGCTCGTGACTGGTACCTATCTGAAGGTGATGTGGATCGCCTTGTCCAACTCGTATTTCTTCCTGGCTACCCAATTGTGGTACGCTTGGTCAATTGTATTCTACACAACTATCTATATTCTGGGCTGCTTGTTTCGCTGCTTTCTTTTGCTGGCGCTGGCTGTGTAATTTATCGGTTGCTTCTTTTGGATTTTGACCACCAAACTGCTATCCGTACTATCAAGTATTTCTGTCTACTTCCTGGTGCATTTTTCTTCACAGCGCCTATGAGTGAAAGTTTGTTTTTGCTGCTGTGTGCATCCTGCCTCTATTTTGCAAGAACAAAGAGGTGGTTGCTTGGTTGTTTGTTTGGTGCCCTTGCGGCATTTACCCGATCTCTTGGACTGACACTATTTGTCCCGCTATTTTTTGAACTTGTCGCTGAGTTCAAAAATACGCCAAAAGAAAAAATCCCTATACGGCATTTCATAGAAAAGTTTTTGGAATCACTTTTGGTTTTTCTGGGCTTTGGAGCGTATTGCCTTATAAACTATTTTGTTGCTGGAAATCCATTTAAGTTTTTAGAATACCAGAAAATGCACTGGAACCAACAACTTGGATGGTTCTTTAACACAGCTTGCTACCAGTTAGAAGAGGCAATTAATTCTTACTCATCAAATAGCACGAACCTATTAGGGCTTTGGTTGCCTAATCTCATTGCTATTTTTAGTAGTTTGATAATAATGATTTTTGCGGTTAGGTTAATGCGTCCCAGCTATACAGCATGGTACATATCATACTTTTTAATCGCTATTGGTGCGACATGGTTATTAAGTGCCCCAAGGTATTTGATTACACTAATTCCAGTTCCGCTTGCGGTATCACTCGTAAGTAAAAAAGCAACGATTAACATACCAATATCTATCATAAGTGGAATCCTGTATACCTTATACTTTTATGCATTTGTAATGCGATGGCAGGTATGGTAGTAGTAGAACAAGGAGAGTTGTTATGGCCTACGAATGGCTTCTTTGTCCACTATGTAAGGGCAAAACACGTATACAAGTTCGCAATGATACGGTACTTCAAAATTTCCCACTCTATTGTCCGAAATGTAAGCAAGAAACCTTAATTAATGTAAAACAAATGAATATGGTTGTCATCAAAGAGCCAGACGCAAAGACGCAGAGCCGATGAGCATGAGAAGAACCTCATAGTCATCGGCTCTGCTTTTTTAGCATTGGCTTTTCAATAAGACTTCTTTTGTGCCTTTAATGAATTGCATGAGTAATTATGCGATCATGTTATCAATGCGAGGATATAAAATAGCCTAAAAGATAACTGTTGAATAACGGTAAAAAAGCCGTCGTTCAACAGGCAATTACCATCTCCTCAATAATTCACTTGCGGCGGCCTTGATAAAATCAAGGCCGCCGTTCCTTATACCTTCGACAAAGGAGTGACGCCTCTATACGTTGATACGGCGGCTTTAGGAAGGGGCCGCCGTGAAACAGGAGAAGTTTCGACAAAATACGACCAGAGCTTACTTGCCGAAAAAATTCTAACCGGTGACCAGTATCTCCCTGCCGTTGAACAGGCACTATCATGGTCTGCAAGAAAGTAGGATGACGCCTATTTTGAAGGCGTAAGCAACCGCATATCGGAGGCTGCGGAGCAAGAGGAGATCGAGTACGAGAAAGTTTTCATATACAGTACCAAGATGGAGAGCATGGCGAACCGGTATACCTTAGCGCTCTTGAGCTTTATATTGCATCTTGTTGGAGACTTGTTGTTCCTTTTGCGACTGCCGCACTATTCTCCGTACTGCCTGTCGCTCTATATCTTCATGTAGCATACGGGAAACCGCCTTTTTGCTGTCAAACATCAAAAGTGGGCTGTACTTTTCGCCGTAAACCTCCTGCGCCCGGTTCTCCGCTTCCTGCTCCTTGCTGGGGCGGATTGCCTGTCTTGCTTCATACAGTTGCACCGGATCAAAGCCCTGCGCCTGCTCTCGAAGCCCGGCATACTCGTTCAAGGCAGCGTCCAGTTCAGCAGAATATTTCTGTTCCTGTTCTTCCAGCCGTTTCAG
>NZ_JADMVY010000015.1:0-60845 GCF_015547905.1 Clostridium sp. J1101437_171009_A5 | reverse complement strand
CAATGGCTCTTTTTATTTGCCATTGGGGTGCTCACTTTTTGAGTACCATTTGCTACATTTTCATTTTACCGAAAACAAATGTGCTTATCGCGGGACCGCTTCGAAATCTTATCTCCCTTTGCGCGAAATAGTATCTGAGCCTTGTCAAATGTATTTTGATCTATGATGGGAGGATGGCTTTCAGATATATAGTACTGATCCTTGCTCCCCAGATTTCTTTTTTTCTTAATAGGCAAGGTGTCAGTTGCGTAGTACTTTTGAAGGAGGGAATTCCCTGCATATCTCTCGTTTTGAAGGATATAGCAGATGGTGGTATATTGCCAATATGGAGTTCCATCTCGAGTTGGGATTCCAAGCTTTGTGATTTCTGCCGCTATGTCCGCTGTACTCTGTCCAGATAGGTATCGGGCAAAGATCATACGGATGATCTCTGCTTCAGACTCCTCAATTTCAAGGGCCCCATTTCGGAGGCGGTAGCCGAATGGTGCTTTGCATGTAATGAACGTTCCATTCTGCATTCTCCTCTGATAGCTCCAACGCATATTGCTGGAGATTGATTCGCTCTCGGCCTGGGCGAAGGATGCGAAGAGCGCAGTCATCATTTCGCCGGACATGGTTGCGGTGTCAATGTTCTCTTTCTCGAAGTAGACACCGATACCGAGTGATTTCAGCTCTCTGATGGTTTCCAGGCATTCCTTGGTATTGCGGGCAAAGCGGGAGATGGATTTCACCAGCACCCTGTCGATCAGCCCTCTGCGGCAATCTGCCAAGAGCCGCTGGAAGTCCTCACGCTTTTCAGCCGATGTCCCCGTGATGCCCTCGTCCGCGTATATGTCTACCATTCTCCAGTTTTCCTTGCTGGAGATCAGGTCGCTGTAGTGACGGTTCTGGGCAGCAAAGGAGTTGAGCTGGTCATCAGAGGCGGAGCTGACACGGGCGTATGCCGCAACCCGCAATTTGGCGTTTTGGGGCTTTTCGGTTGCCTCGATGGTGATGACCCGGTATTGCTTTTCTCGAAGTGCCATGCTGCCGTCGGTCATCAGCTTTTCCGCCATGTCAGTTCACCTCCTTTTTTGTAACACAAACAATACCACAACACCTTTGAAATAGCTATTGAAAAGAATGCGATTTCAGAAAGAAAGGATAATGTCCGCACCGGTCTGCGCGGCAATTCTGGCCAAAATTTTGCGGGCCTCTCTTTCTGTGGTTTTCTTCTGCTCTATCAGCGTGCGGAGCAGTTGGGCAATGCCGCACAAATCGATATTTGTCATCTCGTTTCCTCGCTTTCGTGGATTTGTTTTTGATAACAGAAATATGGGACCCGATCAGGGAGTTTGAGGAGAAAAGGAAGAGGAGTGTAGAGGGGGAAAGATGAAAAACTCAGAGAAACGGAGGTTGAGAAGAAGAGGATGTACTGTGATCAGATCCCATATTTCTGCTATCAAAAGAAAAACAGAGGGCCGCTCCCAAAGGTCAGGTGAGCGGCTGTAGGCTCCGAGTCTGGAGCGGCCCTTTGTTTCTTGATGCTGCTTAGTAGCCTGTATTCGACACTACTTCCCTAGGCAGGGCGGCAACTTGAACTGTGCTGGCGCACATCATGGGACTCTCACCCCTCCGAGGATCTCTCCAAGCTGCGTAAGCAGAAGTATCATTGTAGGCTGACGGGGTCATGGCGGGGACAGCTTGCCAAGGCTGTCTTGGCCTGAGTGGGTATCGCTCTGCACCTTATTTGGCCGTCCTTTGATGCGGATATGCTCCGCACAGGTGGTCTTCGCGCACTCGGCCTGACGCTCTCTCCGTTAGCTAACGTATTCAAGTTGCCGGATATGACCGCCTGGGGCGGTGTTTTTCAAGGTCCACGGAGATGTTTTGATCTCACGAAGATTGTAACTCCGAGCGTATTCTTCCAACAGAAACAGAATGGAAAGTTTACCAACCCAAAATGGAAAGTTTTTAGAGGGATGCCTCCAATTCAGACAGCAGAGCGATGGCCATCTGCAGTCCGCGCTTCTGTTCCTCTGCAAAATCTCCTTTTCCCACTAGGAGATAATCCAGAGAAACCTCAAAGAATGCTGCAAATTCTAAGGCCAGTTCGACTAGGCCGGTTTGTTTTCCATTTTCAATTTTTGCTATGTAGGGAGTGCTGACATTCATCTTCTCTGCCAGCTGCTCCTGTGTGAGCCCACGATTTTTCCGCAAACTCCTGATTCGTAAGCCGTAGTCATCTGTATTAAAATGCACAGCAATTTCCTCCGTTTTCTGAAATTTGGGTGTGAGCCAAAGTTCAGAGCGGAGGTCCGCGGCAGCGGCAGACGTACTTACGGGTAAAAAAAGAAGGGGTGCTTATGCAAGTAAATGCAAAAGCACCCCTGTCGGAGAAAATCCTGGTCTCAAAGTAACAACCCCCGTAATTCGGATGTCGAGCTCTTGCTCGATCAATCTAAACTACGGGGGTCATTCAGCCCGTTGAGAGGGCGTCATTTAGGGCGTTATATAGGGGAAAAATCAATACCATTGCATTAGATAGTGCGTTAGTCAAATCCATTATTTCCAAGAATTGCGTCATGAATAGTGTTATGCATCTGAAAATGCACTATCTGATCAGCTTTTCCAGAGGAACTCCATCTTCTTTTCTTAGATAGTCTTCCAAGATACTAAATTCTTCTGAAGTGAGTATGTCCTTAGCGTGGCAAAGCTGATGCTTGGCTAAATCAAGAGAGCCCAACTGGTAAGTAGACACAATGAGCCAATAATGTGCTCTCAAATTTGCTGGCATAAATTCTATGGCGTGTAGCGCGTACCGCTGAACGCAACTATAGTCCCGTATCTCAGAAAGACTGCTCAGCAGTTCATTTATCAGAGAAACATATCGAAGGCGGTATAGACTGACCTGGCTGATGATCCAATGTTCATCCTCCGCGCCACGAAATATGGGACCACGATATAACATTACAGCTTTCTTCATGAGATTAATTTTTTGCACCACAGAGGTTGCCTGCCTGGCCCCGTCAATTAGACGGTCGAACTGCTGTACATCGGTGATGATATTCAGGTTTGGATTAAGGCGGTAGCCACTGGGCGTTGACTCAATGAGGGGGAAATCACAGATCAAGGAAAATGTCTGCCTGAATCGATAAATATACCCGCGAATATTCCTGCTGGCCACCTCTGGTTCGACACACTCCTCCGGCCACAGTGCATGATAGATCTCCAGTGGGGGGTGGGCGGTTTTGGGGTTGAGAATAATGTAGGTGACAACTCGGCTGCTCTTAGGCGAATTGAAAAAACGCTCACTCAGAACGCCCTTTCTGGTGCATATCTCCATATCACCGAAGAAGTTAATGGCTACATCTTTATTGCTCTGTACCAAATCAGGCATCGGTGCCAACTTCGCACTTTCAATCATTTTCTGCTGAGCCATAGCACGTTGCAGCACATAGGCAAGTGCGCTGAGCATACTGGACCTCTCAAGATAACGAGATGGATTTCGGATGACCAGGAAGCCCGTTGGCTTCGGCATGAAAGGAACCGCAATCAGCGACTGCGCCAACAGACGTTTATAGACTGCGTATTCCTTTGGATTCTGATCCTTGATGATATCTACATCAGGAATTACAATATTTTTACCATGCTGCATAGCTTCAATCCATCGGGGCATGAAGTCAAGGGATTCGAATTCCAGAATCAGCTGTGTCGTGCGATCCGGAATATAGGAATTGTACCACCATACGGGCGCCTATATATCAAAATCCAAGTCCACTTCCAGTATGCCAGCCCAGTCGCCGCCGTAGAAGGTACACGCTGTCCTCAATGCCTGCATAGCGATTCCTTCCGGATTACTGCTGGTGAGCAAACAGGTTTCCAAAGAACTAAGTGCCTGTTCCAATTCCGTACAATAGCAGACATATGAATCATCACTTTTGTGCAGTCGGCTATCTTTTACAGACGATGGCGAATGCGTAATGGACTGGTCGGATTTTCCTAATAGCGTGTCTAAGAATTTCCCCATGTGCTTTCTCCTTTGCGATAAATAAAAACAGCGCAAAGCTGCTGTACAGGTGCGTAGCAGTCTTGCGCTGTTCATTCTTTCCGCCGATTGCTCGGCAGTTTATGTAAAGTTAAAACAGATACTCAGCCCTTCCTGCTATGTATTATCTTGTCAGGAAAAATGGAAGCATTCAAAAGATCGGCAGGCGCAATCTCTAAGGCATCTGCAATATTAAAGAAAATTTCCAGGGAAAATGGACGGGCAATACCTGGTGCTTCAATAGAACTGATATGTGAGCGGCTGACATTTGCCTTTTCGGCGAGCTGTTCCTGTGAGAAGCCTCGCATCTTTCGTAGGGCAGCAATGACAATACCCAACTGGACATACCTGTCTCTATTCTTAAAATCAATTTCTTTGCTCATGTGCATCACCTGCCGCCCCTATGCATATAATTATACTTTGACCCAGCACAAAACTCTGTATTTGAAAAAGAGCAAATGACTAATATTTTGAGCAATCACCGGATTTAAGAAGAAATTAAAAGAATTCAAATGCAGATGATTGCATTCCAGAGCAAGATGAAATGATCTCGTTTCATTGAATCGGCTACTGTCAATTGCCCTTGGCCGGTATTACATAGGCTTATCTTAACGTTATGGGAGCAGACTCCTCTAAAAAAGACAAAGGCACCAATGCAGTTTTCTACATTGGTGCGCCTGATTCCCAATTCTATGCCGCACTGGCTGGTGCTGTTCCAATCTTGAGACATAATAGAAAACCTCCGGCGAATGTCGGAGGTTTTAGGGATCTAAATTGTCTTCCTGAAAAAGAGGTGAAACAAAAAAAGTGTCTAAACCGATCTCCATGCCCTGACATATTTCGTGAATAATTCGTAGCTTAACCGAATCATAGGAGCAGTTGATAATATTGCTTATTGTAGACTTAGGGACACCGCTTTTCATATACAGTTGATACTGTGTCATGTTGCGCTCTGCCAGTAACTGCAAAAGGCGTTCGCTGACTGCTTGATTCAGCTTCAATTCCTCTCACCGTCCCTGTCCCTGTACTAAAGGTATTATATGGGCAGGTATGAGAAAAATAGTCCCTGTAACTGTACCAACAGTGCTGTTCTGTAGTGATTAATTTCTCTGCCAAGATACAAAAATACAGCCCGTAGTCTCGTTTGGGTAATACTTTGTGTAAGATTGGCAGCCATTATTAAGTTTTTTATTATGTTGCCTTTGTGCACCGTTGCAAACTGCAGATAACATGAAAAACCGGTCGAGATATTGCTCATGAGATCTCGACCGGTTTTCTGTTATTGTGGAATTAACTTATATTACTTCGACTCTTTGCGGAAGCACATGAACCAGTCCAGGCAATACTGATTCTCGCTCTGGTTGTCCATCCGCTCCTTGGCTACGCCGCAACTAATGCCGCTTCCCCGGACCACCATGGCATCTACCGGCTGGATTGGGGCATGGGGAGCAGCACCCATCCTGAGCTGTGCTCCACCAGACACAATCCATATTCAGGGACATACATCGGGTCAAATCAACAACAGGTTTTTTCCTTCACCACTCCTCCGGTGTTTTTTCTACAGCCTCGGTCGATAAAAACAAAAGAGGCTTCTATAAACTGCCTGCACGGACAAAGGGTATGATTCTGGGGTTTATTTCAGGTAATAGAGGAAGGAGTTTAGGCGGGACCAGGCGCTCTCGTCCCAATCACTGTCCATGGCAAGATGTAAGTGGGGGATTCCACCCATTTCACCAGTCATATCCAACAGTGTTGCTGTGTTTTCATACCGGGGAGCCAGCGTCAGCACACCAGTCGATGTTCGACCAAGTTCCCGTGCCTTCGCCAAACGGTACCGACCATTGGCCCCGGCAAATCTCGGCAGCAGCTGATCCGCTGCAGTACGCATCCCCTCTGGATCTTTGGAGAAGCTGCTTCTCGCCCCCAATAGGCGCCCCAGTTCTGTCATTTGATCCGTCCAGGAAGCGGCTATGACACTTCCGGAATCTCGCCAGAGAAACCAGAGGTACTCGCTCAGGGGGGCACGATACAGAGGCCGGCCCTGCCTTTCCAGCGTTCCCAGCACCCCGTCGTTTAGAGCAAACAGCGTAAGGGGTTCTCCCACCGCGGCAAGAGGCTGGCTTTTGACAGGGATGCTTCCGATTTGCGCCGCCAACGTGCTCAGGCTGTCCCAATTTGGAATGTCGTCTGGACTTAGTGCGCTGCGCTGCTCAGGCGGGGCGCACAGTATGAGATCTCCTGCCAACACAGCTCGGAACAACAGGTCTGGATCTGGGATGTTCTCCGGCAAAGTTTCCAGTTCCGGGGAAACCAGTGTTACCCGCTCCAGTCCCCGGTTGGCAAGCACTGCCTCCACCGCCCACGGGTACTGGCCGTCGGCCTCCGCGCCTTGGGTGGAGGGAATCAGCATCTGAAAGGAATCGGATTCCTTCTCCGCTGCGTTCAGAATACCACCCAGCAAGGCGGGGAAGGGAAGGTACTCTTTGGAACTGGTCTCTGCCCGGCCCAAAACCAGAGAAGTGCCGCCCAGAGGCATGGGACGGGTTTCCACATTCCATACCATTTCCGCATATTTCCTAAGATATGTAGTAAACGGGGGCAGATCCAAAACATATAGAGGGCCGCAGCTTGGTTCCGGGGTATCAACGACTTTGGTGGAGCAGTGTTCCACAGCTGTGAGCTGAAAGTGCTCCGGCAGTGGCTGAGAGGGACGGCTTTCCAGACTTTGGAGAAATGCCTCGATGCGAGTAATAACGCCCACTGGTGAGAAGTGCTCATCCACTTCGATGTGCAGATAGGTTTTTTCGCCCATCTCCTTCCGGAACATATAGGAGAGCATCGTATCCGGTCCGCAGCCGTGATTGGTGAGATAGACGGCGTACAGATTAGGGTGATGGGCCACGAGTTTCGCCCCGGAGAGGATGTGTTGTCCGAAGGGCCAGTACAGATTGGGGTAGTCCGCTGACAGATCCAGGTCGTGAGCAGGTAAATGGGAGAGAGTAATTACCTTGTGCCCCCGTTCCAGCAGCAGACGAGGGATCCCCATATTCAGCACCGGATCGGAAAGACCGTAGTTCCGGGTGATCAGTACAAGTACTTTGTCCTCAGGATTCAGAGAGGAAAGCAGTTCACGGCCCTGCCGCTCTACTGCTGCTGTATGCCGGCGTACTGCTTGGGCACCTGCCATTAGGGCGGGGAGACAACGCAGTTTGGGGATACCAAGCTGTTTTCCAAGGCCCAGCATAGCTGAGGCCATCGCTTCCTGCCCAAAGTCCAGATCGAACACAGGATTGAGCAACTCAATGCCCTGCTCTGCCAAACGAAGGGCACGGGCGGCTAATTGGGGTGCAGTCTGCATATATACACAGCCGTAGTTGTGCTCAACCTGAGAGGTCTCATGCCTCATGGTGTGGATGGAGGGGAGAAAGATGTAGTCAACACCGTGCTCTGCCAACCAGGCCATATGACCATGGATCAGCTTTACCGGGTAACAGGTCTCCGCCTGGGCTGTCTGCTGGGAGAGGCGAATGATCTCCTCATTGGTAGGCGGTGAGAGCAGTACATTGAATCCTAGCTGCCGGAAGAAGGCATTGGCCATAGGAAAGAACTTGTGGATCATCAGGGCGAAAGGTACACCCACCGTTTTCCGTCCGGAGACGGGTGTTGGATCATAACCCTCCAACAGCAGCTGTGGGCCGCGCTGGTAAAAGGCAATGTTGCGCTGGACCTCCGCGGACAGGGCGACCTCCTCTTCCGGCTGTCTGTCGAACCCATGAAAGCGGGTAGGGCCTTTCGTGGATTCCAGTGCCAGCAGGGCGGCGCCGTATGCTCCACTGATGGAGAAGTAGGGAGAGACTGTGAGCCGATCTCCAAATTCCTGGCGGAAAGCGGCCACGATGCCGGGGTTGTAGGCCACACCGCCCTGGAGCACAATATGGTGTCCTACTGGCTTGCTCCCAACTACCTTGTGAAGATAATTTCGGACAATGGACTGGCATAAACCGGCTGCGACCTCTGCCTGGGTGGCTCCCTGTGCCTGGGCAGATTGGATAGCGGTCTCGATAAACACGGTGCATCGCTCTCCCAATTCCACAGGGGCCTTTGCAGTAAGAGCCAGGCGGCCGAAGTCCTTCAAAGGGATGTTCATGCGTGCGGCCTGCTCCTCCACAAAGGAGCCGGTTCCGGCAGCACAGATTTTGTTCATTTGAAAGTCTGCAACCTGTCCATTCTGAAGGGAGATGTATTTAGAATCTTGACCGCCGATCTCAAAGACGGTATCTGCTTTGGGCATACATTGGATGGCAGCTCTTGCCTGGGCTGTAATCTCATCTCGCACGGCATCCGCACCGATGAGCCGGCCGATCCGCTCTCGTCCGGAACCGGTGACGCCAACTGCCAGAAGGGGAATCTGTCCAAAACGGGAGCGGATATTCTCCAGGCCCTTTCGCACTGCAGCCTCTGGGTCTCCGGCGGTGCGTAGATACTGGAAGTCCACCAGTTCTCCGAATGGATCCATGAGAACCAGGTCAGTGCTGGTAGAACCTATATCAATGCCCAAAGCGCAGCCCTGAGGTGGGATATGGCCAGAAACAGGCGGATCGGATACAAAAACCTTGGGATCAGGATCCAGTGGCTGACGACGGTGCAGCCGGTCTCCCATGTTTGGATCCTGCCTGCACAGAGAGGCCAGTAGTTCCCCCATGGAACAGGTGCCTGCCTCCTGAGCAGCCAGCGCAGCCCCGGTGGCACCAACATAGAGGAAGTTTTTTGGTAAAATCAATTCTTCTTCCGTGAGGGCAAAAACATCCCGGATAGCCCGAAGAACCCCTGCATTGCAGCCAACTCCGCCACATAAAGCCACAGGTTTCTCCACAGGAAGTCCCCGCACGATGACCGCTTTATAGTTGCGGACCATTGCGTAGCAGAGCCCCAGCAGAATGTCAGGAGTAGGCACCCCCTCCTGCTGTCGGTGAATGATATCCGTTTTAGCAAAGACAGCACATCGGCCGGAGAGGCGGGGGATGGAGCGGGCCTTTGCTACCAGTTCGGAATAATCCTCGATCCGCAGGCCCAGCCGGGACATTTGGTCCTCAAAAAAGGAGCCGGTGCCCCCGGCACAGTGCTCATTCACTGCAAATCTGGGAGGAGTGCCACGATCCAGATCTGTGAGGAAACGAGCACTCTGACTGCCAATTTCGATGGCAGATTTCACTTCCGGCGCCAGCAGACGGATACCGCGATGGATGGCGGGAATATCGCCCAGAGTCGAGAGTCCGGGGCAGGCATCTGAAAGTCGATCTCCTGCGCTTCCGGTGAGCATTACCGGATAGCCGCAAGCATTGCGATCCGCCTGCAGCAGTTCGCCGAGAAGTGCCCGAACGGTTTGAACTGCGGCGCCGTGATGTGCGGAGGATTTGAACCATAAAAGCTCACCCTTCTGGGAAAGCATCACCAGTTTGACGGTAGCAGTTCCACAGTCTAAACCAATTCCATTCATAGTGACCCTCTTTTCTTACGTTGACATTTTATTGGCCAAGCAGTATAATAATGGTTAGTTATTGCTAACTATAAATGTGTTTTTCGTTTTTGTCGGTTGCCACAGCAACACGGAGGGATCTCATGGGTTCGATTTTTGCGGCGATGCGCCGTTGCCAGCTGTTCGACGGTATTCCGGAAGAAAAGTATCAGAATGTTCTTAACTGCCTACATGGAGAGGTGCGGACAGTTCTGAAGGACACGGTCCTCCTGCGGATCGGCGATTGCCAAAGGCGCCCCGGCGTTGTTATGTCCGGCACCTTGAGGATCTCACTTTACAGTGAGGACGGAAATCTGCTGACCATTGATCGCCTGAGTCGGGGGCGCGTGTTTGGGGAGACATTGGTCTGCTCCATGTCCCAAGACAGCCCCATTCAAATTGATGCCCTTAACGATACAGAGGTGCTCTATCTGGACTTTGACCCTTTATTGCTTCAGCAAGAGAACGGGTGTCCATACCGGATGCGGGTGACCGCCAATTTGTTGCAGGAGATGGGAAGGGGAGCTTTATTCCTCAATCAGAAAATGCGTATTTTGGCGCAGAACCGGCTTCGCAATCGGATCAAGGTCTATCTTCAAGGTTTGCCGGTCGCCCCCAATGGTGAGATACGCTTGGAGATGGGACGTGGTGAGATGGCGGACTATCTGTGTGTAGATCGCAGCGCCCTTTCCCGAGAACTGGGCCGAATGCAGAAAGAGGGAATCCTTACTTATCAGGGACAGGTCATTCAAATTTTGGACAGTAAGTTTTTAACCGCATAGACAGAAAAATCAGGGCTATCCGTTGCCATAGCAACGGACGGTCCTGTTGTTTTATGTAATAATCCCGCTTGTGGTTAGCTATGTCTAACCACAAGCGGGATTATATTGATTCAGATTGGAGGATCTCAAATGAAACGCACCCTTGCTTCCATCCTGGCTTCTGCCATGATGCTCTTTGCCCTGGCCGGTTGTGCCGGGGGCAATGCGCCTGCGGACAGCACCAACCAAAACGACACAGCAGAGGAATCCAGCCAGGCCGCCGAACCGATCACCATCTCTGTAGGCGTGCCCACCGCCCCGCCTGCTCTGCCGGTTCTCCACATGATGGAGGAGCAGCTGCTGGGGGAGAATGTGACCATTGACCTGAATGTGTGGAATGCCCCGGAAGAACTTCTGGCTATGGTCCAGGGCGGAGAACATGACCTGTACGCATTTCCCCTGACCGTGATATCCACCCTCTATAATAAGGGACTTGATGTACGTCTGATGAATGTGAACACCTGGGGCGTTACGTACTTCATGACCACCGATCCGAATTTCACGACCTGGAGCGATTTGGAGGGTAAGACGGTATATATCCCGCTTCAGTCCTCTCCTCCGGATGCGCTCACCCAGTATTTTATGAGTGAGGCCGGCTTGACGGTGGGTGAAAATGTCCAGGTGGTCTACGCCAGTACCGCAGAGGTAGCCGCCCTTTTGGCCTCTGGGGAGGCGGAATACGCCACTTTGATCGAGCCCCAGGTTACTTCCGCCATGGCACAGAATGAGAATGTGCGCCGGGCACTCAGCTTTGAAACCGAGTGGCAACGCTCCACCGGCACGGATACTATGATCCCTAACGCAGGCTTCGGCACCACCCAGACTTTCCTGGATGAGAACCCTGAGCTGGCCGCCCAGTTCCAGGCTGCCTATGAGGAGAGCGTGCAGTGGGTGCTGGATCACCCGACCGAGGCTGCTGCTCTGGCTGAGGAGTATCTGGATATGAACGCTGCTGTGGTAGAAGCTGCCATTCCCAATATGGGCTTGACCTTTAAGAGTGCCCAGGATGCCAAAGAGGAGCTGGATACCTTCTATAACCTTCTTTACAACTTTGAGCCCTCTATGATCGGCGGAGAGTTGCCCGATGAGGGACTGTTCTATGCAGGGTAAGACGGGACTATGGTTCCGCCGTGCCTTGGGAGTGTGCCTACTGCTGGGAGCCTGGCAGCTGGCCGCTCTCTTTTTCCCGCCGCTGGTGGTGCCCCCCATTGCCCAGGTCCTTTCCACATTGGTTCGGTTGATGACGCAGTCGGACTTCGGAGCCACCATAGGAACAACGATCCTGAGGCTGATTGCCGGATTGGCCATCGGTGTGGGCGTTGGCGCTGTTCTGGGACTGTTGTTTGGCCTGTGTCCCAAGATAGAGGACGTGGGAACCCCACTGATCCATGTGCTCCAAGCCATTCCGCCCGTATGTTGGGTGGTTCTGGCACTGGTGTGGTTCGGATTTAACGGAAAGCCCTGCGTCTTCATTGTAGCCACAGCCACAGTTCCAACTGTGGTGATCAACCTCAGTCACGGCGTCCGCAGCGTAGATCCACGGCTGTTGGAGATGGCGCGCCTTTACCAATTTTCCCGCTGGAAGACGCTGCGCCATGTAACCCTTCCGTCTATCCGCCCCTATTTCCGCTCAGCGCTGGAAATCGTGATCGGAGGCGGATGGAAGCTGGCAGTTATGGGAGAGGTTCTTACCACAAACAGCGGAATCGGAGGAGCCATCACCACAGCCCGGCTCAACATTGAGCCCGATGCCATCATTGCCTGGTCGTTGCTGTTGGTATTGGGATGCTATCTTACACAGAGATTGCTGAGGATGGCTTTTTGCGGGAAAGAAGGTGTGACATGCTGAAACTGAGCGGGATCACCAAGTCCTATGACGGATTACCTGTCCTGTCTGACTTGTCTTTGACTCTTTCTCCGGGGGAGATCGTGGCCCTGATCGGTCCCTCCGGCTGCGGAAAGACCACGCTTCTTAACCTGATTTCAGGCCTGGCAACACCTGACACGGGTACCATCGAGGGAACCGATACTCGGCTGAGCTATATGTTTCAAAGTCCCCGCCTCCTGCCGTGGCGAACGGTGGAAGAAAACATCCGTCTGGTTCGTGAGGATGCCGAGCCGGAGGCTGTGCGTACCCTCATTTCGGATGTAGGGCTGAAAGGATTTGAGGGATACTATCCTACGCAGCTCTCCGGGGGCATGGCCCGTCGCTGTGCGCTGGCACGGGCCTTCCATTTCGGCGGAGAGTTCTTCCTGATGGATGAGCCCTTTCAGGGGCTGGACTACGGCATTCGCATGGAGATGGTGAATATGCTTCTGGAGATCTGGAAGATCAAAAAGCCAGGCGTTCTGTTTGTCACCCACGAAATTGATGAGGCGTTGACCGTGGCCACCCGGATTGCTGTCCTGACACCCAGGCCAACCACCATTCAAACATGGATCACCCTGCCTGGCCGGGAAGGCCGGGATGCCTCGGCACCGGAACTGACGGAGATCCGGCGGGAAATTATTGGTCGCATCACAGCCTGATCGTTGTTGCTGTGGCAATGGAATGATCCCGTTTCCTGGGGTATCATAAGGATAAAACGACCCATGGAGGTATGAGCAATGGACTTTTTACGCAACCTGCCCACACAGCAGCCCCAGCAGCTCACCCAGCTGATTCAGATTCAACCTGGCCGCGTGGTCAGTATGGCCATGAGCCGGCAGGAACACTGCCAAATGACTCTTTTGGCCTTTGGCGACGGGGAGAGTATCAGTGAGGAATGCTATTTTGGCGATACCCTCTACTACATTCTGGAGGGGGCGCTTGATGTCTCTGCGGGGGAGGACAGCCGCTGTCTTCAAACGGGCGATTGCCTGGCTGTTCCCGCCCATACGCCCCACGCAGTAGTTGCTCCGGATGGCTGCAAGCTGCTGCAGATCACGCTTTCATAATGATTTAGGAGGAATAACTCATGGAAACCCTGATTAAGAATGTCCCTCATGCGCAGCCCTTTACCTTGAAGGGGCAAGTGGAATATGAAGCGGGTAAGGTTGTCAGCCTGACCCTGGCCCAACAGCCCGGTGCGGGGATCACCCTGTTTGCCTTTGATGCGGGTGAGGCCATCAGCACCCACGCTGCTCCCGGAGACGCTATGGCGACCATTTTGGAAGGAACGGCACAGATTACCATTGACGGTGTTCCCCACACCCTGAACGCAGGAGAAGCCATTATCATGCCCGCCGGCATCCCTCACGCGGTACAGGCGGTGACAGCGTTCAAGATGTACCTGGTGGTCGTGAAGACCCCGTCCTGCTGACAGAAAAAGAACGGGCTCCATAGAAGCGTTTTGGCTTCTATGGAGCCCGTTTTTTATTCCAATCCAGTCAGCAATTCGGTCACACCCAGCGCATCCAGCTCTGTGGGATCATGGGTGACAAGGAGCACGGTTTTTTCCATGCACAGGCGTTGGGTATATAGAGGCATGTATCAGGAAAATAATTACCCATTTAGAAAGAAGTAAAATAAGGAGAGGCGATCTCTGTAGATTGCCTCTCCTTATTCGTCATGGTGTATTCTTTTTGCTAAGTGGTAATGCACTCATACTCCGTAAGCTGACGCCCAGGGTGGAAAGATTGTGCAGCGTGGCGGAGGTGGCTGGCGGCAGGACTCCGGCTACGCCGAGAGCGATCAGGGCGCCATTGAAGCCAATGACAAAACGATAATTGGAATGGATGCGCGCCATCAGCGCCATGGCGATCCGGCGCAGCTCCACCAGTTCCCAGAGACTGTCGGCAGCAATGGTGATGTCCGCGATCTCCCGGGCGATGGCGGCGCCGTTGCTGATGGCGATGCCCGCGTCCGCCTCGGACAGGGCCGGCGAGTCGTTGATGCCGTCGCCCACCATCAGGACGGTATGCCCCTCCCGGTGTAGTCGTGCCACATACTCCGCCTTGTCCGCCGGCAGGACTCCGGCGCGGAAGTCATCCACTCCCACCTGTGCGGCGATGGCTGCGGCGGTGCGGTAACTATCGCCGGTGAGCATGACGGTACTGGTGACTCCCAGAGCACGGAGGGTGGACAGGACTTCCTTCGCCTCCTCCCGCAGCGGGTCGGAGATGCAGATCACAGCGGCCAGCTGTCCCCCCACCGCCAGATACAGGTGGGAATACTCCGGCGGCAGGGCGTCAAAGCGTTCCTGCTCGCCCTCTGGAATGACGCAGCCCTCATCCTCAAAGATAAAGTGCGCGCTGCCGATGAGGACTCGCTCCTCATCGACGGTGCTTGCGATGCCGTGAGCCACCAGATACTCCACCTTGGAGTGGTACTCCTCGTGGCGCAGGCCCCGGCGTTTGGCCTCCTCCACCACAGCGTTGGCCATGGAATGGGGGAAGTGCTCCTCCAGACAGGCAGCCAGCCGCAGCATTTCGGATTCCTCTTTGCCACCGAAGGACACCACCTGAGCCACCCGGGGGCAGGCGTGGGTCAGGGTGCCGGTCTTGTCGAAAACGATGGTGTCGGCGGCAGCCACCGCCTCCAGGAACTTGCCGCCCTTGACGGTGATATGGGCCCGTCCCGCCTCCCGCATGGCAGAGAGGACGGCCAGAGGCATGGCCAGTTTCAGGGCGCAGGAGAAGTCCACCATCAGCACCGACAAAGCCCGTGCCACATTGCGGGTAAGAGCAAAACTCAGCAGGCTCCCTACAAAGGTATAGGGCACCAGCTTGTCCGCCAGATTGGCAGCCTTGCTCTCAGCCTCCGACTTCATCTGCTCCGACTGCTCGATCATGTGAACGATTTGGTCATAGCGGCTCTGACCGGAGGCCTGCTTCACCTCCAGCACACACTCGCCCTCCTCCACCACGGTGCCGGCATAGACTGCGCCTCCGGGTCGCTTGGGCACCGGGATGGACTCACCGGTGAGGGACGCCTGATTGACGGTGACCTCCCCCTCCAGCACCAGGCCGTCCACGGGGACGATGCCGCCGGCGCGGACGACTACCGCATCCCCCGGCTGGATCTGGGACACGGGGACCAGCACTTCGCCCTGGACTGTGCGCAGCCAGACCCGGTCCACATTCAGCGACATGCACCGGGCCAGATCCGCCACAGATTTCTTTCTTGTCCACTCCTCCAGCAGTTCGCCCACCTCCAGCAGGAACATGACCATTCCGGCGGTTCCAAAGTCCCTTCTGCAGGCGGAAATGGAAATAGACAGGGCATCCAGCAGTTCCACCTTGATGCGGCGGCGCAGCAGGCAGCGCAGTCCCCGCCGTACAAAGGGGATCATGTGCCAGAGTATGCGGGCAATCCGCAATGGAGGTGGGAGAAACAGGGTACAGGCAGCTTTGCACACTACCTTAGTTACCAGTTTCTCCTGGAATTCCCGGTTCAGCGCCCGGCTGCTGTGGGCGGGCAGCGCGGTGGTCTGCTCCGCCTCCTGCCAGGAAAAATGCCGAATCTCATTCAGCACGGCTTGGCGAGTCCCATCGTAGTACAGGATGACGCAGCAGGTGCGCTCATGGACGGTGACCTGCCGGCACCAGGACTTTCCCTGAATCCATGCCTCCAGTAGATCCGCTTGAGCGAGCGTCATCTGTTTTTGCCGCAGCCGGAACCGGATGCGCCCCCGGCTCTCGTGCAATATGGTTGCGTTCATAGGTTCCTCCTTCACGAAAAGAGGGAGCCGCTGGCGGCTCCCTCTGGGTCAATCAGGCTTCTTCGCTCTCCAGATTGGCAGCGGCGGCTTCCTCCGCTTCCTTTGCAGTCCGGTCGTCGTTCAGCTCCTTGGCGGATGCCAGAATGTCCGCAGCGTTCTCCTGCACTGTAGTCACGGTTCCCATGACCGAGTCCTTCATCCGCAGACCGGCGGCCGTGACATGGACATAGGCCTTTTTGGCGTCCTTGCTGGACAGCAGCTTAACGCCAAAAGAGCCAAATAACGCACCGCCCGCAAAGCAGGCCAGTTTCGTATAAACACTCATTGCAATACTTCCTTTCCCTTATTTCCGCTTGTAGCCGGTGACCATGACCATAATCATGCAAATCACAGCGCCCCAGGCCCAAAAACGATGCTGTTTCATCGCTCTCACTCCTTTGATCACTTTGGAATGTCTGGTTATTATAGCAGGAAATGTGGGAGCTTGTCGCTGTCAAAACGGACGCAGAGTTGCGGTTTCCGACATTTTTCTGTACTGGCCGGGAGTCATGCCATACTCCCGCTTGAACGCTGCGTTGAACTGGCTCATACCCTCATACCCCACAGACTGCGCAATTTGCTGAATGGACATTCGGGTGGTGCAGATCAGCTCCTGTGCTCGCCGGAGGCGCTGCTGGATCAAATACGTGTGGATCGGTACGCCGTAGGCGCGGCGAAAACCTTCTTTCAAGAAGGTCGGGGAAACGGAAAACTGTTTGCAGAGGAGCGCAATGGTGAGCTTATCAGACAAATGCGTCTGTATGTATGCCTTGACTTCCAACAGGCTGTGGGATACTGGGCAGCCTGAGCCGGAGAGAGATTCATCCGATTCAGATACCTCGGTGCAGAGCAGATACAGCAGTTCCACCGACTTGAAAACACAGTAGCGTTCCTGCTCCTGCTCAGACAGATAGCGAACCGTTTCAAAAAATGCCTGCGTCCAAGGTGTGCCGCACAGGACCATGCAGCCGTTCCTCGCCGTCATCTTCTCCTTGACGATCCTGGTGTCCAACCTCATCCCCAGGGTGGAGCAGACCGTCACAAGGCTTTCTTTTGCGGCTTTGGCGTCTACGGCGATCAAAACGCCGCCCAGGTTTCCGCTATATTGGCACGAGCGGAGAGCAGAGCTGTCGGAGAGCAAGAAAATCCCCGGCGCCTCCACCGTGCAGGAGGTACCTTGTAACGCTCGGACAGTAAGGCGACCGGTCAGGCAGAACAGTACCTCAAACTGGAGCGGTGCGCCGCACACCGGGACAGACCGCAGAGGTTCCTGCTCCGGCTCCGGCAGGGAAAACCGGCAGATCTGCACCCCTGGCATACTGCTGCTCCAACGGCCTGTGCCGGAGTCCTGGCTCGATAAATATTCTTTCAGCATGATTTCTCACGACCTGTTTCTCTGGGTTCGGAAATGGTTTTGCCTATGCTGACTGGGGATACAGGCAGAAGGCAGGAGACGAGCGCCTCCTGCCTTCTGCGGTGTTTTTGTCAGGCCAGCGACGCGCCCAGTTCGCGGCAAGCCGCCAGAGCGTCATCGTCCGGAGTCTCGTTGCAGATCACGCTGTCACAGGCCAGATTGGCGCCGTCGTCGTTGCAGCGGGACTCCCAGCTGCGCATCCATTCGCCATCGCCCCAGCCGTAGGAGCCGAACAGGGCGATATTCTTCCCGCTCAGCCTGCCCTCACAGGCGGTGAACATGGGCTCGAACTCGCTCTCCTCCAGCTGCTCCGATCCCATGGAGGGGCAGCCGAAAGCGATGGCGGAATACTCGCTGACCTGCTCCGGGGAGAACTCTGCGGCGGTGATCACAGATACCTCGGCACCCTTGCCCTTGGCTCCTTCGGCCACCGCCATGGCCATGGCCTCGGTGTTTCCCGTGCCGCTCCAATACACAACTGCAACTTTACTCATAAGACTTTAGCGACCTTTCTTTCTGGATTTGTTATGGTAGAAACATCAACCAGCCACGGTGAGCTGCCCGATGGATTTCCCTTGCTGCCACTGCCGGGAGTAGATTTTGCTGCACATCTCGTATTTCTCAAAGAGGTTTCTGGCGGTCTGTTCGTCGCCGTAGACCTTCCAGCAGCCCACGCATTTGTGATTGCACGCCCGATTGCAAATAAAGCCCAGGACATCCTCAGGGGGATAGCTCAAAAACAGGCCGATCTCATGGGGAAATTCCCCTTCGCTCCGGAGCCGGTGGATCAGGTGAACCACGCAGCCATTGGGGTTTTCCGGCACATAGCCGTATTTGAGAAGCAAGGCTCTGGCGCGGTAATCGGTCAGATCGCTCTCCAGTGCATTGGGCCGGTAGGCGTAGATCAAAGCGCGGCCTTTGCGAACCCGAAGCGGAAGGACGCGGATGCCCTTGGGCACCAGTTTCTTGTTCAGCCGACACAAGTCTTTCGTCAGATCCTTCCGGCTGGGGCAGGCACAGGAAAAAAGATTTCCCGTCTTGATCCCGGCCAGGGTGGGAGAGCAGTGACGAATCAGCAGATCCTCTGACATAACACGCCTCCTTGTATGGTATGTCGCTTCCAAAGTAGGAAGTTAGCAAACGCTAACCTATATTCAAAAAATAATCGGGATTTCTCCCGGCAGTTAGCGATAGCTAACCCGTATTCTGATTTTAATATATCACATCGTGTTTGTCAATAGGAAAGTTCATGGATACATGAAATGATCAGCGGGGGCCATCCAAACGGAAGGCCCCCGCATCTTTTCTATTTCTCATGGGTACTGCAGCAGCAGTGATGCTGGTCTGCCTTTTTGGAACTGCAAGAGCATCCATCCGGGCAGCCGATACACTTCTTGCCGCTCTTTTTTGCCTTATAGACATAGAACGCGGCGGCTGCGATAATTACCACAAGAATGCCAATTACGATATAGTCGATCATCAGGCTCTCGCTCCATTCAGCGCATACTCCTGCTTCAGATCCTTATCCGCCTTCAGGCACAGCCACACCAGAACTGCGGCGAACACAATTACAGCGATAAGACCGGGGACAAAGCCGGCGCCAATGGAACCGGTGGTGATCAGGGTGCCGATCTGGTAGACCAGGAAGCCCACTGTATAGCCAGTACCCAGCTGGAGGCCGATGCCGCCCCACAGCCACTTGGCGCTCTTGATCTCAGAGTGCATGGCGCCGATGGCGGCGAAGCAGGGAGGTGTGTACAGGTTGAACATTAAGTAGGCCAAAGCCGCCACCTTGGTGATGGCGATGACGCCCGCCACCTCGGCGCCAGCGCCCTCCATCATCTCCAGGGCATCGGTGTCGATGAAGTTCTCAAGGCCCGCAAAGCAGACGGCCAGCGTGCCCACCACATTTTCCTTAGCAATGAAACCGGTGACGGCAGCGGCTGCCAGCTGCCAACTGAGAACGCCCACAATGGGCACCAGCAGATAGGCAAAGGGATGGGCGATGGAGGCCAGGATGGAGCTGTCGGCGGTCTCCGCCACCTGGAAGCTCCAGTTGAAGGTCTGCATGATCTGCACGACGGTGTTGCACAGCAGAATAATGGTGGCGGCCTTCACGATGTAGGCCCAGCCACGGGCACACATGGCCTTGAAGGCGAACCAGAGAGAAGGTACCTTATACTCAGGCAGCTCGATGATAAAGAAGGACTTGCGGTTCTTGTAGCCGGCGATCTTGTTGACCAGCAGGGCGCCCAGGAAAATAAGCACGATGCCGGTGAAGTACATGAGGAAGCTTACCCAGCCGGCATCGTCAAAGAAAGCACCGGCAAACAGGGCGATGACGGGGATCTTGGCGCCACAGGGCATGAAGGGGGTCAGCATGGCGGTGGCCCGGCGCTCCCGCTCGTTGCGGATGGTGCGGCTGGCCATGACGCCGGGGATGGCACAGCCGGTGCCGATGACGAAGGGGATGACGGACTTACCGGACAGGCCAACCTTTTTGAAGATGGGGTCCAGCACTACGGACACGCGGGACATATAGCCGCAGTCCTCCAGCAGGGCGATGAGGAAATACATGATCATCACCAGGGGCAGGAAACCAACCACGGCGCCCACGCCGCCGATGATGCCGTCGGCCAGCAGCGCGGTCAGCAGAGGATTGGCGTCAGCCAGCAGCACCTCGCCGACGTAGCCCTGGAAGGTCTCGATCCAGGCCACCAGCGTGTCCGCAATCAGCGGACCCACCCAGACCTGCGAGATCTGAAACACCAGGAACATGACCACGGCAAAGATGGGAATGCCCAGGAACTTGTTGGTCAGCACGGCGTCAATGGCGTCCCCCGTGCCCTTGTCCTTGGTGAGGACCTTCCGCTTCTCCACCTGGGAGACCAGGGAATTGACAAACGCGAAACGCTTACGGTCGGCTTCCTCCACAACCTTCTTGTCAGTCAGATCAATGTCGCCCTGGACATAAGGAGCTCTTTGGATTTTACCGCTTTGTGCAACAGCGGCATCCACTACGGCCTTCAGCCCTTCCGCGGCGGTGGAGACGGTCTCTACCACGGGACAGCCCAGTTTGGCGGAGAGAGACGCTACATCAATGACGGTCTGCTTTTTTGCATTGATATCGCTCTTGTTCAGGGCGACCACCACGGGGATGCCCAATTCCAGCAGCTGAGTCGTGAAGAACAGGCTGCGGCTCAGGTTGGTGGCATCCACAATGTTGATGATGGCATCGGGGTGTTCATGCTTTACATAGGAACTGGTGATGCTTTCCTCCGATGTGAACGGGGACATGGAGTAGGCGCCGGGCAGATCCACGGCGATCAGATCTTCCGTCCCACTGCAGTAGGCTTTCTTAATGGGGTGCTCCTTCTTTTCAACCGTCACTCCGGCCCAGTTGCCCACCTTCTCATTTCGCCCGGTGAGGGCGTTGTACATGGTGGTTTTGCCGGAGTTCGGGTTGCCAGTCAAGGCAATACGCATGACATTTCCTCCTTCTCTATGTGTGCGATGTACTTTATTCACAACTCAGCGGTTGCCCTACGCTAACCGTTGGGCAGAATAAACATGAATGAATACCTTATATATGGGGCTCCGGGGCGCACTAAGTCTCCAGATCTTATATCTCAACGGCTGAGGCCAGCTGGTTATCAATATTGTAGCGGCCATCCTTGATGGAAACCACGCAGCCGCCTTTGAGGTGTGACACCACGGTCACCGGCTCTCCCACATAGCAACCCAAAGAAAAAAGGAACGCATTCAGCTCCTCATCGTCCGTATTGATTTGCTTGATGATATATTCCTGACCGTCCAGAGCATCCAACAATGTCATATCCATCACCTTTTCAGAGTTGATTCAATCATTTTTCCACAGTCTGGTTAGCGATAGAAAACCAGACCGCGAAAAAATTAGGTTAGCAACATCTAACCCTCTGCTATAATATACCATGCCTAATCAATTGTCAAGCGGGAACCTATGTTCAGCAAAGAAAATCTCCGTTTCCGATAAACAGGCTGGTTCATTTTTCCGGACTGTGCTATAATAATCAAAATGCTTTATCCAATGGAGGTCTTGTATGGCAATCCATGAATCTGGTCAGATGTATTTGGAGACCATTTATATTTTAAGGCAAACAAAATCCTTTGTGCGGGCCATTGACGTGGGAGAACAGATGGGCTATACCAAGCCCAGCGTCAGCCGTGCATTGTCCATTCTAAAAAAAGACGGCTATGTGGAGGTGGACGGAGAGGGAGCGATCACCCTGACGCCAAAAGGTCTCGCCATTGCTGAGACCATGTACACCCGGCACACAGTACTGACAGAAATGCTCAAGGGTCTTGGCGTGGATGAAAAAACAGCCGCAGAGGATGCCTGCAGGATCGAGCATGTGATCAGCGAAAAATCCTTCGCCGCCATGCAGGCTCACCTGAATCAGACAAAAATATCTGATGTAGAGTCCTCAGGAGCACAGGACTGATCTTCAGAAAGCTACACCGCTGACAGGAAATCCGAACGCTCAGGGTACAGACCGCTACCTGCTGAGAGGACAAGGGGTTGCGGACGGGATACACACATTGACAACAGTATCGGTGTATGTTAGAATCCAAGTGGTTAGCAAAAGCTAACCACTTGGATTCTTTTGCTTTATTGAATTCAGACAATAGCCTTCCCATGAAAAGAAGGTCTGGACTTGGCTCAAAACCATAGTGGTTGCCGGATGGACAAGGAGTGATGGGATTGGAAGTGCGTGCGTCAGCGGAAGATTATCTGGAAGCGATCCTACTCCTTCAGAGGAGAATGGGGGTGGTACGGTCTGTGGATGTAGCACAGCATCTGGAGGTATCGAAGCCAAGTGTATGCCACGCGGTTGCCTCTCTGCGTGCGAAAGGATTTCTGCGAATGGACGAGCGTCGTTTCCTGATCTTGACCGAAGCGGGCCGTTCTGTCGCCGAAATCACACTGGAAAAGCACCAATTCTTCTCTGCGATGCTGATGGAGGCCGGTGTTGACCCGAAAACCGCAGAAAAGGAAGCCTGTCGCATTGAACACGCAATCAGCACGGAATCCTTTGAGAGATTAAAGCGACTCAAAAAAGAATATACCAACCATTCGGCTGGAGGAACCTGTGCCGATTGAATTGTGGAAAGAGCTGCTTGCCCCCCTGCGTTGAAATGACATTCGGTACCGATCATGCTTTTATCAGGAGGCTATTAAGAACAGATTGATCAAAGGCGGCTTTTTAACTTTGCGTGGTACCGTTGGAGTTACTGGAATGATAATAGTAGCAATGCAACATCCCGCAAGTGCGTGGGTAACACCACCGGGAAGGATGATAAGCAACATATAAAGCGGCGGATGCAACAGCGCATCCACCGCTTATTTTTTGATAGGGGTAAGTTAACAACTAAGCAATCTTGTGCCATAAATCAAAACTTTTGCGATAGATCGCCCTGTATGTGGCTGCTGGCTTTTCAAAACCTTGCGGGCAGTTTTTTTGATGTTATGGCACACGCCAAGAATAGCGATGCAAAACAGCAAGGCTGCTAATCCATATCCAAACGACTGTATTGCCGCGTTCATGTTCACACCTCTTTTCTGACCGCTGCCGCCAACGAACTCAACCGAATAGTCCTCTTTTTTTGTACGGCTCCTTCTGGATCGCTCCGACCTCATACCCCGTGCTGCGAATGGCATTCATAAGAGTCGCCGTGTCCAAGTCTGTTTCAGAGAGAATCACAGTCTGGTTTTTGCTGCGGGAAGAATTCACCTTTTTGACCGGGAAGGCTTTGCGTATGGCGTCATTGACATGAGCCTCGCACATCCCGCACATCATTCCATTGACTTCCACTGTGTACTTCCACATAATTTCTCATTCCTCCTTGGCTTTTGTATGATCGAGCTGCGCGGACCGGACGGTGGTCTGCCATGCCGCAGTCCGTTCATCCGGGATCTTCCTGGCCATCAGACAGCACAGCGGCGCCAACGAACTTCCGAGAAGCTGATGGCGAACGATGGAATATCTCCGCTCGGACAGGTATGCCATCAGCTCCCCGGCAGTCCAGACGTGGTACACCCGAAAGCCTGACAGCCCCATGAACCAGAGCCGGAGTCTGGCGCTTCGACTTTTGCCCCAGACAAAGGTTGGGGCGAACAGCCATCCCCCTGGCTTCAGAACCCGCCAGGCTTCCGCCAGAGCTTTTTCCGGGTGAGGCATGACATGGAGGGCGTTGGAGATCACGACTGCGTCGAAGCTCTCCGGACCGTAGGGCAGCTGGGTAGCGTCCTGGACGGAGAAATGGAGCCGGGACGAGTGCACCTGCTTTTTGGCCTGACGGATCATTTCAGCTGAAAAGTCGGTTGCCTCCCAGCTCCGGACACATGGAGACAGCGGCACGGACAGCTGGCCTGTTCCGCAGGCCAACTCCAGCACATCCATGTCCCGTTTCAGAAAAGGGCGCATTGCTTTGCATATCTGCTGATAGGTTGCCTGGGAGCGGCGCATGAAACCGGAGTAATGCCGTGAAAACCGCTCCCAAAACTGCTTGTTGTCATCCATACAATATGGTCACCTCAATGATGGTTAGCGATTGCTAACTACATCATACTCTTTGTCGCACGAAATTGCAAGATGCCGCCATATTGGTTTTGCATGTTCTCTGGGATCAATCAAGGGAAGAAGCGAGAACGAAGAATGACCGGGATACATCTCCCGGCCATTCTTTCCGTTTCGTTCGGCTCACTGTGTTTACCGGCACCAGCCGGTGGGATTGGAGCGGGCGGTGATGAAGCGGCGGTAAATGCCCTCCTCCGCCATAAGTTTGTCGTGGTCGCCGGCCTGAACGATGCGCCCCTGGTCGATAACCAGGATCTCATCGGCGTGGCGAATGGTATTGAGCCGGTGGGCAATGACCAGCAGGGTCTTGCCCCGGCACAGCTGGGTAATGGCCTCCTGGATGTAGCTCTCATTGTCGGCGTCCACGCTGGCAGTGGCCTCATCCAGAATGACGATGGGAGCATCCTTCAGAATGCAGCGGGCAATGGAGATCCGCTGCCGCTCTCCGCCGGATAGGCTGGCTCCACCTTCGCCGATGACCGTGTCAAAGCCGTCGGGCAGCTCCATGATGAAGTCATAGCATCGGGCTTTTCTGGCCGCCTCATAGACCTCCTCCCGTGTGGCGTCTGTCCGTCCCATGGCGATGTTGTTATAGACGGTATCCTGGAATAAGTAGACCCGCTGGAACACCATAGAGATCTGATCCATCAGATCAGAAAGAGGAATATCGCGGATGTCCCTGCCCCGTACCAGGATCTGTCCCTGTTTGACATCCCAAAACCGGGAGAGCAGGTTGGCTACCGTACTTTTACCGCCGCCGGAGGGACCCACCAGGGCCAGCATCCGGTTTTTCTCCAGCGTGAAGGAGACATCATGCAGCACCTCTTTCTCCCCGTATGCAAAGGTGACATTTCGGAACTCCACCTCCGGGGCACTGCCGGCTTTGGGTAAGGCCTCCCGGCCCCGGTCGGGCAGCTCCGGCTGGGCCAGTACCGCCTCGATCCGGTCCATGCAGGCGTTCATCACCGTCAGGCGGGTGGCTTGGCTGTAGAGTGCCTTCATGGGGCCGAAGAGGTCAAAGACGAAGAGCAAGACACCCAGCAGGAAGGTGATGGAGAGCTGCCCACGGCCATAGAGCCAGAGTGACAGGGGGATTATCAGCACCGAGCCCAGACCGCACACCAGATAGAGGGCCCGCATCCAGGGAGCCTGGCTCTCCTCGAACTCGATGCTGACCTTGCGGCTCCGGGCGAAATTTTCGGTGAGTTGCTCGGAACGCTCTCCCAGCAGGTTGAAGGTCTTGGCAATACCAATGCCCTCCACATAGTCCAGCACTGCCCGTGTGAGCGCCTCGCTCTGCTCCTGTCGGACATCAGAGTGAGCCAGGGTGCTCCCCAGGGAAGCGCGGCCCAGCTGCCAAATGATCCCTACCACCACCAAGGCGGCCAGTCCCAGCCAGGGATTCAGGAAGGCCAGCCACAGCACAAGAATGGCTTGGGCAAAGGTATAGCTCATCATGTTGGCAATGTCGTGCATACAGTTCTCCTCAATGAACACCATGTCGGTGGACAGAACGGAACTGATTTTGCCGATGTTGCCCTCTGTGAAATAGCCCATGGGCAGGCGGCGCAGATGCCGTCCCAGCTCCATGCGCAGATCGGCGAATACCATATAGCCCGCCGCGGCCTGGAGCCGGTCGGCGATGTTCTGGCACAGGCACTCCAGCAGAACGCAGCCCACCGTGCCCACCGCCAGCCACAGGCACAGCCGTGCCGTCATGGTTCCCTGGAGAAAAGCGCTCAGGGCCAAGAAGGACAGACCGATGGGGGCCTTGGACAGCATGGCCTTCAGGAACGCAAAGACAAAGGCCAGCTTGATCCGCCCCTGATAGGGGCCGGATACGGACAGGATTCGTTTCATCAGCGCGATCATGCCTCGTCGCCTCCTTTCTCCGCAGAGACACGCCAGGCAGCGGCTCCCTCGGCAGCCCGCCACAGTTTTTCATAGGCGGGGCAAGTCTTTCGCAATGTATCGTGGCGGCCAATCCCTGCCACATTGCCCTGATCCAGCACCACGATCTGATCGGCACCTGCAATGGACTGAAGCCGGTGGGCGATGACGATGACCGTCTTGCCCCGGATCACCTCGGCAATGGCGGCGTTCATTTTCTCCTCATTCTCCGGGTCCAAAAAAGCGGTGGCCTCATCCAGCACCACGATGGGAGCGTCCTTCAAAATCGCCCGGGCCAGGGCGATCCGCTGCCGCTCCCCGCCGGAAAGCCCTTTGCCGCCATCGCCGGCCATGGTATAGATTCCTTTTTCCAGCCGTTTCAGAAACTCTCCGCATTGAGCCCGTTCCGCCGCCGCCAGCACCTCCTCGTCGGTGGCGCCGGGTCTTCCCAGCCGGATGTTCTCCAACAGGCTGGTGTTGAACAGGAACTGCTCCTGCGCGACGAAGGAGATCTGCTCATTCAGAGAGGCGAGGGACATCTCTCGCAGGTCTTGCCCCCCCAGCGTGATGCGTCCGTCCGTCACATCGTAAAAGTGGACCAGCAGCTTGGCAAGGGTCGACTTCCCGCTGCCGGATTCTCCCACCAAAGCAGTGAGGCTCCCCTGTGGGACAGAGAAGGAGATGCCGTGGAGGACTTCGTCCTTTTCATAAGAAAACCGCACATTCTCAAAGCGGATCTGCAAATCGTTTCCGTTGAAATCCGTTTTTCCTTCTTTCAGGGGCGGAATATTGAACAGAGATTCCATTTGGTCAATCTTGTAGCTCAGCTGGGGCAGCACCGACATAAAGTTCATGGCTCGGATCAGAGGCGGTCCCACGGAAAAAGACATGCACAATACCAGCGCGTAATCCGGCAAGGTGGAGGCGCCGGTGAGTACCAGATAGCCGCCGGCTGGCAGCAGCACCAGCGCCACGCAGGGCAAAATGCTGGTGTAGAGGGCCATCCACAGCCAGCAGGCCCGGAACCAATCCAGAGTAAAATCACGGTAGTTTTTTACATCGGTCTCAAAGCGGTGATATGACTCTCCGTCCCGGTTGAAGACTTTCACGACTTCCATGCCGTTGATGTACTCCACGATGGTGTTGTTCATTTTCTGCCCGGCGGCGTAGTAGTCTCCCATCTTGCTCATGCCGGAGCGGTACATCATGCCCATGGCCAGCACGCCCAGCGGAAGGGAGCAGAGGGAAAGCAGACCCAGCTTCCAGTCCGTGAGGAACATGGCCGCAAATACCACCACCGGCACCGCCAGATTGGACAGCCCTTCCGGCAGGGCGTGGGCCAGCAGAAGTTCCATGCTCTCAATGTCGTCAATGAACATCTTCTTCCAGACTCCAACGCCCTTCTCCTGGATCGCGCCCAGGGGCTGCTTTTCCAGCTTGCTCTGGAGATGGAGCCGGAGGTTTTCCAAAGTATGATAGGCGGAGCGATGAGACAGAGCCAGCCCCTCCACATAGAGAAGGCCGTAGAGGACCATGCACAGAGCCATGGCCCCGGCGTTGAACAGGGTTTCCTCCAATGTGAGACTGCCCCCAGTCAGCAGGGGCCGCAGCAGGCGGTAGAGGAAGAAATAGGGCAGCACGCTCATGGCCACGCCGGCCACCAGTACCAGAATGGAGGCATAAGTCGTCTTCCGGTGGCGTCCAGTGTAGCGCAGGACTTTTTGAAACACAGTATCACTCCTTTTGGTTAGTTATTGCTAACTTATTAGCGAGAAAAAAGCCTCCGGAGAGGCGTTTTTCACCCCTTGGGGAATCCCAGGGCGGCGTACCAGTCAAAGAGACGGCAGACCAGAGTACAGTGGCGCTGGATCTCCGGCCAGGTGAAGTCGTGGATAAAGGGCTCGTAAATGGTGGTCCAGAAAGCGGACAGAACTACATGAAGTTCCTCTTGCGTCATATCCACCGTACATAACCCTCGGTGTCTGGCCTCAGCATAGTAGGTCCAGGTGCCTTCCGTCATTTTCTCAACCCAGTCGTGCTGAAAGTTGGCGTAGGCAGTACCCTCCGCTCCGGTAAGCAGCAGAACAAAGCCATCCCGCCGCTCATTGAGAAAGCGGAACCACCACAGCATATATTCCTCATCCATATACCACGCCCGGATCAGGTCTTCGTCGGAGAGAGCGGATGCCGGTACCGCTGTCCGCTCCTCATAAACAGCATCCAAATCCGCCACCGTATCCGCCACCACAGCGCGAAACAGTTCCTCTTTTCCGGCGTAACGCTTATAAAGGGCGCCGGTTGTCACCCCAGCCCGCTGGCAGATGGATTTCAGGGAAGCCTTCTCAAAGCCCAGCGTCCGGAACTCCTCTTTGGCGCTGTCCATGATCCGAGGGTCAATGGAAGTATCCGGTTTTGCCATAACATCCCTCCCAACGAATGATAATTTGATTACCGATAATCCGATTATCAATATAGCATCCCTTTCTATCCCTGTCAAGGGGAAATCCTCTCTTGACAAACTCGCTTTTTGGTTGTATATTCAAAACATCGTTTTGAAACACTGTTTTGAATTGCGAGGCGATACCATGGCAAAGCAGATCGAAGGGGTCTATGAAAATGTGCTTCGCTGCGCCCGTCAGGAATTTTTGGAAAAAGGTTTTGCTCTGGCATCCCTGCGGGATATCGCCAAGGCGGCGGGAACCAGCACCGGCTCCATCTATACCCGTTTTACCGACAAGGCGGGATTGTTCCGGGCCCTGGTGGAGCCTGCTGCCGGAGAGCTGAAGCGCCGTTTTTTGGAGATTCAGGAGTCTTTTCACCGGTTTGACGGCCAAACCCAGCAGGAGGAAATGGGGCGTTACACTGCCCATGCCCAGGAGGGACTGTTTGATTACATCTATGAGCACCTGCCGGAGTTTGAACTGCTGCTCCTCCGGGGCGCTGGGACGGAATATGCCCACTATATTGACGAGTTGGTGGAGATCGAAGTCAGTTACACCTACAAATACATGGAGGTCATCGGCTGTGAGAGCGTCCGCTCCGGTCAGGTCACCGAGGACTTGATCCATATCGTTACCACCGCCTACTTCAACGGAATGTTTGAGCCGGTGCGGCACCGCATGGATAAGGCCCGGGCGCTCCACTATATCCGCCAGCTCAACCGCTATCACATGGCAGGATTTGAGACGATCTTTCATCCTGAAAACTTCCGGTAGTGCAAAAGGCCGCTTTCCCGGCGGCCTTTTCATAGAACCAAAGGTTAGCAATAACTAACTAAAGGAGGCTTATTTATGCAGAAAACGCAAAGCCCGCTGCTGCGGCTGTGGCAGCTGGGCAGGGAACATCACGGCGGCCTGATTGCCGCCATCTTCTGCGCGGTGGCGGGTGTCCTGCTGGGGCTGCTGCCGTATCTCTCAGCGGGGCACATTCTGGTGGCGCTTTTGACCGGGCAGCGGGACTGGAACTTCTATCTTCTGTGGTGTATGGTGGCCCTGGGGGGCTATCTGGCCAAAACCCTGCTTTACAATCTGGCACTTTCCCTCTCCCACAAAGCCACCTTCCAGATCCTGCGGGACATCCGGAAGATGGTTCTGTCCAAAATGCCTCGCTTACCCTTGGGAGATATTCTGGATACCTCCAGCGGACGGCTCAAACAAATCGTGGTAGATCAGGTGGAGAGTATGGAGACGACGCTGGCTCACCTGCTGCCGGAGATGACCTCCAATCTGCTGGCGCCGGTATGCGTTCTCGTGTATCTGTTTACGCTGGACTGGCGTATGGCATTGCTGAGTCTGGTGTCCATTCCTGTGGGCATGGCTTTTATGATGGCCATCATGGGCAGCTATGGCAAGGACTATCAGGGTGCGGTGGAGACGACCCAGGCTATGAACGAGACCATTGTGGAGTACATCGGCGGCATTGAGGTCATCAAGGCCTTCAATCAGGGAAAGAACTCCTATGAGAAGTTCTCCTCCCGGGTACGGGCCAATGCTGCCTACTACTACAACTGGATGAAGAAATGCCAGTTCGGAATGGCGCTGGCCTATGCCATCGCTCCCACCACCCTTATCACGGTGCTGCCTGTGGGCTGGAGCTTCTACACGGACGGCAGTTTGTCCGCAGAGGTATTTCTCACCACCATCATCCTGTCCATGAGTATTGTGGGACCTCTCATTGCCGCCATGGGCTTTGTGGATAATCTTGCCAAGGTAGGTACCATCGTAGGCTCGGTGGACGAGATCCTCCTGAAGCCGGAGCAGGATCACGGAACACAGCCGGCACAGCTGGGAAAACCGGATATCGCCTTGGGTCATGTTTCCTTTGGATATGCCCAGGACAAGGAGATCCTCCACAACATCTCCCTCACCATTCCGGCCGGCAGCCTCACCGCTTTGGTTGGACCCTCCGGTTCGGGCAAGTCCACCATTGCCAAGCTCATCGCCGGTTTCTGGGATGTGACCGAGGGCCGCATTACCCTGGGCGGCGTGGAGGAAAGCCGTATCCCGCTGGAACAACTCTACGACCAAGTGGCCTTTGTTTCTCAGGACAATTACCTCTTTGACGATACCATCCGGGAAAATATCCGTATGGGACGGGTAAATGCCACGGATCAAGAAGTAGAACAAGTCGCCAAAGCCGCCGGATGCGACGGTTTCATCCGCCAGTTGGATCATGGCTATGACACCCGGGTGGGCGGCGGAGGCGCCCATCTCTCCGGAGGAGAGCGGCAGCGTATCGCTATCGCCCGGGCCATGCTGAAAAACGCCCCTGTGGTGATTCTGGACGAGGCCACCGCCTACATTGATTCGGAGAATGAAGCGGTGGTCCAGCGGGCAGTGGCAAAACTGGTGGAGGGTAAGACGGTCATCGTCATTGCCCACCGCCTGTCCACCATCACCGGCGCAGATCAGATCGTGGTGGTGAAGGATGGGAGCATCGAGGCACAGGGCAGACATGAAGAACTGTTGCGCCATTGCCCGTTGTACGCCGATCTGTGGCAGGCTCACATGGGTGTAAAGGAGGGAGAAACGGTATGATCGAGACATTCAGAGGTATCTGGCGGTTTGCCGGTGAGGAACAGCGCAACATCCGGCGCTCGGTGATCGCTTGCTTTTTCAACGCGGTGTTCCATATGTTTGAGATCGCCGCCATTTACTACACCATCCTGGCTCTGCTGGATGGAAAAACCGGCCATGCCACGGCGTGGCAGGCGCTGGGTCTGTTGGCAGTCAGTATTCTGGGCAGCGCCGTGACCAAGTATTTCTCCCAACTCCAGCAGACCCACGCCGGGTACTTCATGGCGGCCAATAAGCGCGTGGCCATCGGGCAGCGGATGAAATCCGTCCCCATGGGCTACTTCAACGACAACAGCCTGGGAGAGCTCACCGGGGTCTGCACCACTGTACTGGACAATGTGGAGACTGTGGCCCCCATGGTGTTGGTGACCATGCTGGGCGGGATGCTCAACGCTCTGGTCTTTACGGTGATGATCCTGATTTTTGACTGGCGGATCGGTCTCATTGTGGTGGCGGCCACAGCAGTTTATTTGTTCATCACCTCGGCCATGGAGCAAAAATCCGCCGCCCTCGCCCCGCACCGTCAGAAGTCCGAGGCCAAGTTGGTGGAGGCGGTGCTGGAGTATGTGCAGGGCATGAGCGTGGTGAAGTCCTTCAACCTCACCGGACGGGGTGACCGCACCTTGCAGGAAGCACTGGAATACAACTGCCGCAGCAACCTGAACATCGAAAAGATGTTCACCCCTTATATTATGGCGCAGGGGATCGCGCTCCAGCTGGGAAGCGTGGCCATGATGCTTGCGGCGGTATGGTTCTATCTCTCCGGAACGATGATCCTGGCCAACGCCCTGATGGTGGTCATCATGTCCTTCCTGGTCTTTGCTCAGATCTCCTCGGCGGGCAGCGGCATGTCCCTGCTGCGTATCGTCAGCAGCTGCATGGCCCATGCCGATGAGACGGACGCCATGCCCCAGCTGGCAGAGACCGGTCGGGCCGGCACGCCCAGGGAGCACAGCATTACCTTCAACCATGTTTCGTTCTCTTATGACCAGCGGCCTATCCTGCGGGATGTATCCTTCGCCATCCCGGACAGGACCACCACCGCCATCGTGGGCCCCAGCGGTTCCGGGAAAACCACACTGTGTAATCTCATCGCCCGGTTCTGGGATGTGGAGAGCGGCGCCGTCCTGGTGGGCGGTCAGAATGTGAAGGACTATACCCTGGAGGGCCTGATGGATCAGATCTCCATGGTATTCCAGAAGGTCTATCTCTTTGCCGACACGGTGGAAAACAACATCAAGTTTGGATGCCCCAATGCCACCCACGAGGAGGTGGTGGCCGCGGCGAAGAAGGCCTGTTGCCACGACTTCATTCTCACCCTGCCCCAAGGCTACGACACCGTCATCGGCGAGGGTGGTTCCAGCCTTTCCGGCGGCGAGAAGCAGCGCATCTCCATTGCCCGGGCGATCCTGAAGGATGCTCCCATCGTGATTCTGGATGAAGCCACCGCCAATGTAGACCCGGAGAATGAGGACCGGCTGCAAAAGGCCATCGAAGCCCTGACTCGGAACAAGACCATTCTGATGATCGCTCACCGGCTGAAGACGGTCCGCAATGCGGATCAGATCCTGGTGCTGGACGGCGGACAGATCGTTCAGCGGGGCACCCACAGCCAGCTCATGGCCCAGGAGGGCCTGTATCAAGCGTTCGTATCCGGCCGTAAAGAGTCCGGCCAGTGGAAGCTCTAAGAGGAGGAACGCCCAAACCATCATGAAAAGAGGAGTGCCGCCACCGGGTATATTCCGGCGGCGGCACTCTTGTTGTGTCCGGGAGATTGCGCTTGAAGGGGCAATTGATACTGAAAATGGAAAATCACTTGACTGGTTAGCGATTGCTAACTATAATCAAGCGTAGAGTACCGTGTCTTTTGAGGAGGGCCTATGGAGAAGTACAAGGTCGAGAAGGACTCCGTGCAGGAGACGCTCATCATCCCGCTGTATGGCCGGCGGCTCTGCTCGCGGCGGTTCCCCGGACTTTATCAGGATGCCACGGCGGCCATGCTGATGGAGAAGGTGGACTACGACTTCTCCCCTTTGGAGCGGCAGGCAAACGGTCTGATGCAGACCTTCGGCGCGCTGGAGGTCGCCATGCGCCAGAATGACCTCGCCTGGGAGGTGCGGGACTATCTGAATGCCCATCCCAGAGCGGCCGTCATCAATCTGGGCTGCGGTCTGGACAACACCGGGCGGGCCTGTGACAACGGCCGGTGCAGCATCTGGAACATCGACCTGCCGGATGTGATCGAGCTGCGGGATCGCCTACTTCCTCCCGGAGAGCGGGAGAAAAATCTGGCCTTTGATCTGAAAGACCCGCGCTGGATGGATGCTGTCCGCGCAGATCCTGGGGATGGGACGGTGCTGTTTGCCGCCGGGGTCTTCTACTACTTCACGACGGAAGAGGTCAAAGCTCTGGCCACAGGCATCGCAAGACGGTTCCCAGGAGGGCGGCTGGTCTTTGACGCGGCCGGGCAAACGGCCGTTCGGCTGATGCTGAAAACCTGGGTGAAGCAGGCGGGCATCCGGGATGTGGGTGCCTATTTTTCCGTCAAGGATGCCAAGGGGGATCTGGAGCCATGGTCGCCGCTGTTTTCTGTTTCCAGCCGGGGCTATATGCTGGGCTATCAATCGCTTCATGATCCGGCGGTTCGGCCTATCCACCGGCTACTGGCGAAGCTGGCCGACGGACTGATGCGGCTCCAGATCGTCCGGATCGACTTTGCAGAATACAGTCACGATTAGATTGGAGAAGATTATGCCCATTGAACTATGGCAAGGGCTGCTGATTCCCTTTGCGGGGACAACGCTGGGTGTGGCATGTGTCTTGTTTATAAGGAGGCGAAGATTAGTATGAAAAGATTGATTAAGGGTGGATTTTTGACATTAAGTGGTGTTATTGGAGTTATAGGAACGATGATGGTCGCAATGCAAAATCCGTCAAGTGCGTGGGAAACACCACCCGGAAGAATGGTAACAAGTATTTTGGAAAACGAGATGTTAATCCCTGCGATTTTGTTTCTTCTCCTTTTAGTTTCTGGATTATATATTCTCCTGACAGAAAACAAAGCAGATTAATAAATTTTCGTTTAATAGTAGAACCGATGGGCACAATCCTGACGGTTCTCCTGGCGGGGATTTTGGTTCCGGTACTGCCTTACGCCCTGAGCTTTGCCGCCGGAGCGATGGTCTATGTGGTAGTAGAGGAATTGATCCCGGAGATGTCAGTGGGAAAGCACTCCAATATAGGGACTATTCTGTTTGCAGTCGGTTTTACCCTCATGATGACGCTGGATGTGGCGCTGGGTGCTTGAGTGAGTGAAGGTGAAAAAATGGGACAAGAAGAGCGGATTCAAAACGCCTACCGGGGATTGGGAGGCAAACGGACATTTTATGATGGCATGATCACCTGTTCCACCCTGTCAGGCCGAGCGGTATGCCGCCTGATATGGGGAATGGATCGGGCGGAAACCCAGGACTACCTTTCCGCCGCCCTTTCCGGAATACCGGAGGGGTTTTCCGGAAGACTGCTGGAAGTCCCCGTGGGTACCGGCATACTGACCATGCCCCTCTATCGGGAAATGCCGGAGGCGGAGATCACCTGCCTGGATTACTCGCCGGAGATGCTGGAGCGGGCAAAATCCCGGGGCGAGGGACTTGCCCATGTGCGCTTTCAGCAGGGGGATGTTGGGGCGCTGCCTTTTGGGGATGGCAGTTTCGACATCGTGCTCTCGCTCAACGGGTTTCATGCGTTTCCGGATAAGGAGGCCGCCTGGCGGGAGATCTTTCGTGTACTGCGGCCAGGCGGGATCTTCTGCGGCTGCTTCTATGTGACGGGGCAAAACCGCCGCACCGACTGGATAATCCGCAGGCTGTATGTGCCAAAGGGCTATTTCACCCCGCCCTTTGAGACGGCGGAGAGCCTGCGGCATCGTCTGGAGGAAACATTCGGGCCGGCAAAGGTTCGCACCGTCCAGAGCATAGCCTCTTTTGCCTGCCGGAAGGCGAAGGAGAAACACCCGTAAACGAATTGTACACAAATATTAAATGACAGGGAGGAAAATCGAATGCAGCAAAAGCGTAATCAACAAGCAGAAATTCGTCTCGGTAGCCATGGCGAAGACTACGGAAGCTGGATGTCCAATCCCGTGTTCTATATTATTGGCGGTATCACGGCTCTGGCCGTAGTTTTGGCCGTACTCTCCTTTTCGGTGTTCCACATCACGGTTCTCGGTGTTCTGTTCTCTGTTGTTGCGGCGGCGCTGGTGGCCCTGCTGGTCTGGATCACATGGATCAGGCGTCAGTATGCCTTTGGCGGTGGCGGGATTATGGAACAGGTTCACCGGGTCGTTCTCTCTCACCTGGACTATGACGGACAGGGCAGTCTCTTGGAGGTCGGATGCGGTTCCGGGGCCCTGTCGATCCGTGCGGCCCTAACCTGGCCGGAGACAAAGGTCACTGGCATGGACTACTGGGGAGCTGTTTACAATTACAGCAAGGCCCTCTGTGAGAAAAACGCCGCAAGTGAAGGTGTGGCCTCCCGGTGTGTATTCCAGCATGGCGACGCCAATCATCTGGATTTCCCCGATGAGAGTTTTGATGCGGTCATCAGCAACTATGTCTACCATAATGTCATGGGAGCCGATATGCACAAGCTGCTGCTGGAGAGCCTGCGGGTGCTGAAAAAAGGAGGCGTCTTTGCTCTGAACGATGATATGAAGCCCAAGCTGTACGGCGATATGGATGCCTTTGCGCAAAAGCTGCGGGAGATGGGCTATCAGGATGTCCGGCTCATTGATACCGCAGAAGAAGCCTTCGGCTCCCACCGCCGGGCTGCCATGATGATGCTGGGATCTTCCCAGCTGCTTGTCGGCAGAAAGTAATTCGTCAAAACGGGAGGGCTGACCATGTCCAAGTTGGGCGTTGTGGAGGACACATTGTTTGTCCCCATGCTGGGCAGGCTCTATGCCAGCGAGCACTGCCCGCAGATCTTATACGATGGGAAGGCGCTGGAGCTGAAGGAGAAGCTGCCGCCCGAGCTGCTGTCGCAGGGCCGCCTGAGTCAGTATACCCTGCTGGCTTCCGCCGCTCGGTCTGCCAATATGGATCGGATCATCCGGACCTTTCTGGAGCACAGGTCGAACGGCGTGGTCGTTCAGCTCGGCTGCGGTCTGGAGACGACATATTCCCGCTGCGACAACGGAAGGTCGCGCTGGTATGCCGTGGATTTGCCCCATGTGGTGGAGTACCGGCGGGAGCTGTTGCCGGAGCCGGAGCGGGAGACCTATCTCGCCGGAGACGCCTTTGCCGAGGACTGGATCAAGCAGATCCGCGCTGATGTGCCGGATGCTCCTATTCTGGTCACCGCTGGCGGCCTGTTCCACTATTTTGAGGAAAGCAAGGTTGTGGGACTCCTGCGGATGCTCACGGGGTTTGGAGAGATTGAAATCGTCTTTGACTCCGTGAGTAAAAGCGGTATGGCCATGATGCGGAAAAAGTACATGAAGCAAGTGGGCCACGGAGATGCGCAGATGTTTTTCTATGTGGATTCCGCATCGGTGCTGGCCGGAAAAATCGGCAGTGGGGTCAGGGTGCTGGCTGAGGAGCCTTATTACCGCCATATCCCCCGAACCGGATTGAAGCTGTCCACCAAGATCAGCATGGCAGTTTCGGACCGATTCTGTATGGTGAAGATGGTACATCTCTGTCACAGCGCTAAATTCCATGACTAAACGGGATAAAGTCGTCCAATCGGAGCAGAAAGAACGGCGATGTGTCGCTATACTCAGTAAGGAGGGGCGCGCTGAGCGCCTTTTCTCAGAAATAACGGTTAGCATAATCTAACTATGTTGAAGGAGAGCGGTACATCATGAACACGCAGAAAAAAGGGATGACGGGAAAGGACATCATTACGGTGGGAATTTTCTCCGCCATCTACTTTGTCATCAACTTTGCTTTTATGCTTCTCAGCGGTCTGCATCCCCTGCTTTGGATCTTGATGCCTGGCCTGATCGCCGTATTTGCGGGTATCCCATTCCTGATGATGTGTACTAAGGTGCCAAAGACCGGCGCAGTGGTCCTGATGGGCTTTATTACGGCCTTGATCTACTTTGTTACTGGCCAATTTACGGTGGTGATTCTCATTGCTTTTGCGGTGAGCTGCATCCTGGCGGAGCTTTGCCGGATCTGTAGCCATTACCGGTCTTTCCGTGGTAATGCTCTGGCCTACGTGTTTTTCTCGCTGGGGATGATCGGCTCCCCGCTGCCTGTCTGGATCATGCGGGACAGTTTTCTGGCGCAGATCAGCCAGCAGGGAATGCCGGAAGCCTATGTCTCCACCTTGGCGGCATTGACTTCCCCGGGTATGATCGTGGTTCTGGTGGGGGCGTCTATCGTGGGAGCTATTCTGGGTATCCTGCTGGCCAAAGGAATGTTCCGCAAGCACTTTGAGAAGGCGGGGATTCTGTAACATGGAGGAGGCACGGCGCTGTTTGGTGTTCGACCCCAGGGTGGGTCTTGCTCTGCTGGTCTTCGCCAATCTGGCAGCCTTTAGTGAGCAACCTTTTTGGATGGAAATGATATGGATCGGTTTTCTCCTGCTCCTGATGCTGCTCCATCGCTGCTTTGCCATGGTGGGGAAAAGCCTCTTGATCTTCGGAGGAATCCTGTGCCTGCAATACTGGATTCTGCCGGCTGCGCCGGGATGGGTTGCTACCAGCTTCTCTATTTTTGCCAACTATGCCCGCCGGATGATGCCCTGCCTGATGATCGGCTTTCTGATGCTTCGCCGGACGCCTATGCCTTATTTGGTGGCTGGAATGCGGAAGATCCATTTCCCTCAGCGGCTGATCGTAGCCGTCTCGGTGACGCTGCGGTACTTTCCCGCCATTCGGGAAGAGACAGGCTATATCCGGGATGCGATGCGATTGCGGGGCATCCGGGGATTGGCAAAGCTGGAGGGGATCATGGTTCCCCTGATGATTTCCGCTACCGGCACTGCGGAGGAGCTGTCCGCAGCGGCAGTGACACGAGGGATCGAGGACCCGGCGCCTAAGACCAGTCTGGTGGAACTGCGGGTCTCGCCGGTGGACGGCGCCGCGTTCCTTGTGGGTGTGGGGCTTACCGTTGCCCTTCTGGCAGTCAAATTGGGGGTGTTTCGATGGTAGAACTGCAAGATGTGTCCTTTTCCTATACAAAAGAAGGGGGCACCCTTACCCATGTGGATCTGACCATACGACCGGGCGAGTGTGTCCTGCTCTGCGGCGCTTCCGGCTGCGGGAAGACCACAATCACTAAGTTGGTCAACGGCTTGATCCCGGCATTTACGGAGGACTGCATACTGACCGGGCAAGTCCTGCTCCACGGCGCGCCGGTGCGGGAACAGCCTCTTTACCAACTGGCCCGGCAGGTAGGGTCTGTTTTCCAGAACCCCAAAAGTCAGTTTTTCAATATGGATTCCGACAGTGAGCTGGCCTTTGGCCTGGAAAATCAGGGCATGACCCGGGGTGAGATCCTCCGCCGGCTGGATGATACCACCGACCGCCTGCACCTGAAGCGGCTGAGGGGCCGGAACATCTTCGCCATGTCGGGCGGAGAAAAGCAGCTGCTGGCCTTTGCCTCGGTCTATGCCATGAGGCCGGAACTCTACATTCTGGATGAGCCTACGGCCAATTTGGATCTGGATACCATTGACAGACTCCATGATCAAATCGCATACCTGAAAAGTCGGGGACACACCATTCTCATTGCGGAGCATCGGTTGTACTTTCTGGCGGATCTCATAGATCGGGCTGTCTATCTGCGGGACGGGATCGTGGAGCGGATCTGGAGCGGAGCAGAATTCCGGCGGCTGGCTGAGACAGAACGGATCGCTCTGGGCCTTCGCACACTCACGCCTACTCAGGTGACTCTGCCGCCCTCCCGCGCTGCGGGGGAACAGAATGGACTGTCTGTGGAGGGACTGTGCTGCCGGTACAAGCGGGAGCCGCCGGTATTTCAAAACCTTTCCTTCTCCGCCCGCCCGGGAGAGGTGCTGGCCGTCACGGGTGACAATGGCGTGGGAAAAAGCACCCTTTCCCGCTGCTTGTGCGGCCTGACGCGGGAGAGTGCCGGAACGATCCGCCTCAACGGCCGCATCCTTGGTGCGAAGCAGCGGCAGCGGATTGCCTACTGCGTCATGCAGGATGTGAACCATCAGCTCTTTTCCGACAGCGTATGGGGAGAGTGTCAGTTGGCTATGGAAGGACTCTCTGACCAGCGCATCCAGGAGGTGTTGGAGCGGCTCCATTTGCTTGCGTTCCGGGAAAAGCACCCTATGTCTCTCTCCGGCGGCCAGAAACAGCGTTTGGCGGTGGCTACCGCCATGCTGTCCCAAAAGCCGCTGCTGGTATTCGACGAGCCCACCAGTGGTCTGGACTATGCAAGAATGCAGGAAGTGGCTCGCTGCGCACGGGAACTGGCGGACGAGGGCCGGGTGGTTCTGGTGGTGACACATGACCGCGAATTTCTCCAGTGCGCCTGTGATCGAGTCCTGGAACTTTGAGAAAGGAGCTGAGCCGCAGTGGCATTTTTACAGGACAGCCAACCGGATCTGTGCCTCTTGGCCAAGAGTGGTGGGTGCAGCGTTTATCAGCTGCGAAATGAGAGCGGCGAGGGAACCATGACCGTCTATGAGGTGTTCCCCGGCGCTACCATCCTGTATAACGATTTCCACATGGCCTATTGCGACTCCTCTTTTGAAACCCGACAGGATCTCCTCTGCATCGACTATTGCCGGGAGGGCCGGATGGAATACGCTGTGGGCAACGATGCGTTCTCCTATGTGGAGGCAGGTGACCTGAAAGTGGATCGCCGCCTGAAGCACAAAGGATACTTTTCTCTCCCGTTGTCCCACTATCATGGCATCTCCATGTGCTTTGACCTGTCCATGGCACCCGTGGAACTGGCTCGTTTGGCGGGAGACTATCCTTTGGATCTGGCCGCCATTCAGCGGAAATTCTGCCCGGATGCCCGGCCGCAGGTCATTCACGGAGCACCCTCGGTGGATCACATTTTTCAGGAGCTTTGTGCCGTACCGGAGCGGATCAAAATGCCCTACTTCCGGGTAAAGATCCTGGAGCTGCTGCTGTATCTCGACGCCCTGGAATTGGGAAGTGGAACGGAAAAGCCATATTTTTACCGTTCTCAGGTGGAGACAGTCAAGGCTATCCGCTCCTACCTGGCAGAGCATCTGGATCAGCATATCACATTGGAGGCTCTGTCCAGACAGTACCAGATCCCTTTAACCACTCTGAAGGCCTGCTTCAAAAGCATATATGGCAGTCCGGTGAACACCTATATGCGGGCACTGCGGATGGATCGGGCGGCTCTGCTGCTTCGGAAAGAACCGGAGGCCAGCGTTACAGAGATCGCCGGAGCGGTGGGCTATGACAGCTCCAGCAAATTTGCCGCGGCTTTTCGGGCGGTGAAGGGACAAACTCCGCTGGAATACCGGCGAGGCGGCGGGAACCCCGTTCTCTCTTTTCCTGACGAAACGGAGTGATGCCGGCCGGGCGGAGCGGCAAGCATGGGCAAGAACCGATACAATAGGGCATGGTGAGAGACATCTCACCATGCCAATTTTTTTTGAGAGGAGTGGTTTTGTGAAACAACGCAGCTGGCTGGCCATCCTGCTCTCTTTTGCCGGTCCCTGCCGGGGAAAGCTGGTCTTGTCTGTCTTGTGTGCTGTTATCAGCGTAGCAGGGGGCTTTGTGCCGTATCTGGGGGTCTATGAGATCCTTCGCCTGTTTATCCATCAGTCGGCCTCCGGCATGGAGCTTCTCCGATGGGCTGGAGTGTGTCTTGCGGGATATGCGGTCAAGGTAGCTTTTTACGCCTTTTCAACCATGCTGGCCCATGTGTCCGCCTACACCATTCTGGAGGGCCTGCGCCGTCAAGTGGCCCAAAAACTGATGCACGCTCCCTTGGGGAGTGTGTTGTCAAAGCCCATCGGTTCCCTCAAGAGTACCATTGTGGATCGGATCGAGGACATTGAGCCGCCGCTGGCCCACATGATACCGGAATTGAGTTCCAATGTGCTGCTGCCCATCGTGGTGGTGATCGCCCTCTTTGCCATGGATTGGCGGATGGGCCTTGCCTCCCTTGCCACGATTCCGGCCGCGCTGATCCCCATGGCGGCGGGCCTGCGGACTTACAACGAAAAATATGCCGCCTATATGTCGGCCAATGCTCAGGTCAACAGCATTATTGTCGAGTATGTGGAGGGCATCGAGGTGGTAAAGGCCTTCAACCAGAGCGGCGCCTCCTATGAGAAATTCGTCCGGGCGGTGACCAGCTTCCGTGACTTCACACTGGATTGGTTTCGCTGCACCTGGAAATCCATGAACCTGTGCCTGTCCATCCTGCCTACCACGCTGCTGGCTACCCTGCCGGTTGGGATCGCCCTGTATCAGACCGGCGTCCTGGACCCGGCCCGGCTGGCTCTGTGCCTGATGCTGGTGCTGGGTATCGTGTCCCCGCTGGTGCAGGCTGCAGCCTTTCTCAATTCCATGAAGAGCATGGAATTTGCCGTCCGGGACACTCGGCATCTGCTGGATCTGGAGGAGCTGCCCGAGGCGTCCGAGCCCGCCCACCTCTCCGGCAGCGGTATCACTTTGCGGGATGTGTCCTTCTCGTATAGCGGGAAAGAAGAGAACACTGTGCTGCGTCACATTGATCTGGAACTTCCCGCCGGCACCTTCACCGCTCTGGTGGGTCCCTCCGGTGGCGGCAAATCTACGGCAGCCCGGCTTATCGCTCGGTTCTGGGATGTGACGGATGGCTGCATTGCCATAGGCGGTGTGGATATTCGGAATCTCACACTGAAGCAGCTGGCGGATCAGGTCAGTTTCGTGACACAGGACAATTTCCTCTTTGACTGCTCTCTGAAAGAAAACATTCGATTGGGGAAGCCGGACGCCACGGAGGAGGAAGTTTGGGCGGCTGCCCGGGCCGCTCAGTGTGAGGAGTTTTTAGGACGGCTGGAGCATGGATGGGATACCCCAGCGGGTGAAGCGGGCAAGCAGCTCTCCGGTGGGGAGCGGCAGCGGATCGCCATCGCCCGCGCGATTCTGAAGGACGCCCCCATTGTCATTCTGGACGAGGCCACCGCCTTTACCGATCCGGAGAATGAGGACAAGATCCAGCGTTCCCTGATGGCGCTCTCCCAGGGGAAAACGCTGCTGGTTATTGCCCACCGGCTGAGCACGATTCAGAACGCCGACCAGATCGTGGTGCTGGAGAAAGGCCGTATTGTGGACAAAGGCACACAGCCGGAGCTGCTCAGCCGATGCCCGCTATATCAAAAGCTATGGCAGGCCCATGTGGGTGCCCAGAATTGGGCAGTTGGAAAGGAGGCTTGACGATGTTTCAGAGTATGAATCGGATTCTGCGTTGGACAAAGGGGTACCACAGACGGCTGTATCTCGGAAGCCTCTGTTCTTTTCTTGCCACCTGGGCCGCCGCCGGGCCGGTGATGCTGGCGGCCTGGGCCCTTGGGCTGGTCATCGAGAGTGCCCAGGAGGGGACGGCGCTGGACGCCAGGCTCCCCTGGCTGTGCCTGGGCGGGATCATCCTGCTGATCGTTTTGCGCTTCGTGTGTGCTTACTGGAAAAACCGGCTCCAGGAGAGTATCGGAACAGAGCGGGCGGCGCAGCAGAGACTGGAACTTGGTGACCTGCTCAAACGGGTTTCCTTGGGGTATTTCTCCAAGAATAACCTGGGCGACATTCTGGCTGCTCTGACTACGGAACTGAGTACCCTGGAGCTGCAAAGCATGAAGATGGTGGATGCAGTCATCAACGGCTATCTGCAGGTACTGGTCATCGTTTTGTGCATGGCGTTCTTCTGCCTGGAGGCGGCGCTGGTGGCAGTGGTGGGCGTGCTGCTGTCCGCCTTTGCCCTCCGCGGCATCGGGCGGCAGAGTGCCCGCACCGCTCCGGTGGGACATCGGGCCCAAGAGGCATTGTCCGGGGCGGCCATTGAGTACATCCACGGCCTGCCCGTGGTCAAATCCTTTGGCCAGGAGGGGGTGTCCTCCCAGCGGTTTTTTGAGGCGTGCCGGGCCAATAAGGACATCCGTATCAAAAACGAGTTTGGCTTTGTGCCTTGGAACTGCCTGCACCTGTTTTCTCTGAAGGCCGCAGCTGTTGGCCTGGTGCTCACCGCCGGCTGGCAGACTATGAACGGAACCTTGGAGCTGCCGGTGCTCCTGATGGCTGCCATGTTTTCCTTCACGATCTTCGGCAGTGTGGAGTCCATCAACGACGCCGCCCACATCCTTTCTGTCACGGACTCGGTGCTGGACCGTCTGGAAGAACTGGAGGGAACGGAACTGCCGGATCAGGATGGGAAAGACATCTCTTTGGAGCATTACGACATCTGCTTCGACCATGTCTCCTTCGGTTACGGAACACGGGAGGTGATCCACGATGTTTCCTTCCAGCTGCCGCAAAACAGCGCCACCGCCATTGTAGGGCCGTCCGGCAGCGGGAAGAGCACCCTCTGCGCGCTGCTGGCCCGGTTTTATGACGTGGATCAGGGACGCATCACCGTGGGCGGCTATGACATCCGGAAGATGACCTGCGACAGCCTTTTGCGCAACATTGCTATGGTATTTCAGAATGTGTATCTGTTCCACGACACCATCCGCAATAACATCCGTTTTGGCCGTCCGGATGCTGCCGAGGAGGATGTGATCGCCGCAGCTAAAGCGGCCCGTTGCCATGACTTTATCATGGCGCTGCCCCAAGGGTATGACACCATAGTGGGAGAGGGCGGTTCCAACCTTTCCGGCGGAGAAAAGCAGCGGATTTCCATTGCCCGGTGCCTGCTGAAGGATGCCCCCATCATCATTCTCGATGAGGCCACCGCCAACGTGGACCCGGAGAATGAGCATGAGATCCAGGCGGCGCTCTCTGCTCTGGTGCGGGGGAAGACCATCATCACCATCGCTCACCGTCTGGCTACGATCCAAAACGCAGACCGGATTTTAGTGGTGGAGGATGGGCGCATTGCTCAGCATGGTACCCATCAGGAGCTGATGAGCCAGGAGGGAACTTACCGGAACTTTATCGAGATCCGACAGCGGGCCGAGGGCTGGCGGATATAAAAACAGTATGTGGGGAGGCAGATTTGCCTCTCCACATACTATTTTGGGATGATTCTTTGAATTTTTGCATTGGTATCATTTCCGATTTGCCATTTTCCTGTACTCCAACGGGAGCAGGCCGGTGCTTCTTCGAAACAGTTCCGCAAACCGGCTGGATGTAGAATATCCTATCGTTTGAGCAATCTGACCAATTTGCAGATCGGTATGAGCCAGCAGATATTCTGCCTGACTCATGCGGCGCTGCTGTATATACTCTGTGATCGTGCAGCCATAGACCTTCTTGAAGCTGCTTTTGAGTTTTGTCGTACCCATGCAGGCGATTTGTGCCAGACGTTCTATGGGTACTTCACCAGCATAATGATCACTCAAATAGGCCGCGACGGTTTGAATCCGTTCCAAATCCTGAGGAACCAGTTTATGATCAGAAACTGAACGCTTTTTTTGATATTCAACCACCAGAGAGAGCGCCTCGGCTACCTTGCTCTCATAATAGAGTTTAGCTGCAATTCCGGTTCCACGGTAGCTCTGTAGTTCTGATAGAAGCCGGTACATTTCCGGGAAATCTGTTGTTTGGTCGATTTCCCGAAAAGCCTCGATGGGATTCCGATATTCTTCCGGATACTGTTTTTTCAGATAGTCTTCATAATATGCGGGGGTGATCTCGATGCCTATGGATCGAACCGGTATATTTTTGTGGACGATTACTTGATATGGCTTGTATCCGCCCACATAGGTCTTGATACATCCGGCTGACAACCGGCGATACGGAGACAACTCTTCACCGGAGATGGAATCGTAACGGGTAATACTGAGACATTCCGGGAGATCAAATTCCAGCATAAAATCCTTATTGAAAGAGAAGTTGTGTATCTTGATGTCGAACAGATCCCTTTGCCCGTAGGTCCAATAGGAACCTTCGCCAACTTCCGGAGATAGCTTCCAGCAAAGCCCCAGAGGACCATACTGATCATTATCTGGTTCCGGTACAAAACCGTGCTTTTTCAGTAATGGGGCATAGTATTGCTCGATGATACCGGTCATTACAATAGATACGCCTCCCTTGTTTTGCAATGATTAGACGAATTTTTGAAATGATAGGACGAACCTCGCTCCAAACGATTGAAAGCAGGTTGTGCATGGTGTAATTATATATAACGGTTAGCCATCTCTAACCAAAGGATAGCATACCTATCCCATAAAGTCAACGCATTGCAAAATAGGAGGATCAACATGAGCAACCAAATCAATCCCGCAAAAAAGAGTCTCACTATCAAAGATCTTGTGACAACCGGCATTTTCAGCGCAATTTTCTTGGTGTTTACCATGATTGGCGGTATTTTCTTTGCACCAAACCCAGTTTTGACATTCTATATGCCGATGGGTGCAGCATTGCTGTGCGGCCCTGTATATCTTCTGATGATCGCCAAGGTTCAGAAGCGGTGGAGCGTCACCATTCTTGGCATCATTATGGGGATCATCTGGTTCGTTACCGGAATGCACTGGGCTTTTTCTTTAGGCTATATTGGAATGGGAATGATCGCCGATCTGGTAGCTGGTGCGGGACATTACCGCAACAAGGCGGTCAATCTGCTGTCCTATATGCTGATGTCGCTGGGCGGCGTTTACACCTATGTGGTGTTTTTTATTGATCCGCAAGGCTGGGCCAGTACAATGCTGGAAAACGGCACGGAACAGTCCTATATTGACACAATGAGCGCATCTGCGCCTTCCTGGCTGTTGGCTGTCATCATGATCGGAACGCTGGCGATTGCTGCGTTCAGTGGTTGGATTGGTGGGAAGCTGCTGAAAAAGCAGTTTGAAAAGGCTGGGATCACCGCATGATTGGCGGAGCGTTATCCAGGCGTGGACTGTGGCTGGACCCCAGAACGAAGATATTATTGCTCCTGTTGTGTATCCTTTCTGCCATGATGGCTCCATCCTTATTCTATGAACTGGGTCTTGTGGTGCTGATCGGGCTGCTCGGCATTTGCTTTGGAAAGTGGAAGTATGCCTGGAAGGGAGTACTGTTCTATGCGCTGATCGTTCTGCTCACCTTCTGGATTATGGATACCATGACCGGAACTTGGCGCACCATGTTTATCGCTTTTTTAGGGTTGTTCCATAAGGTCTACCCCTGCGGGATGCTGTCCGGCATTGTCATCTCCACTACAAAGGTCAGCGAATTTCTCTCGGCGATGAATCGCATCTATGCACCCCAAAAGCTGGTAATCCCCTTGGCGGTCATGCTGCGTTATATCCCTACCATTCAGGAGGATTGGCGGTTTATCAAGGATGCGATGCGGATGCGGGACGTCTCGCCTTCGCTTAAGGGGCTCCTGACACATCCCGGAATAACGGTGGAGTGTATCTATGTTCCGTTGATGATGGCAGCATCCAAAGCGGCGGATGAACTGTCCATCGCTTCTATCACCCGCGGCATTGAAAACCCAAAGCCTCGAACTTGTCTGGTGCAGATCCATATTGGTTTGATGGACATTGCGGCAGTCTTTTGCTTTGCAGGCGCGTTGGTTGTCGGGCTTTATGGAAAGGGGGTGCTGGGATGATTGAGTTAAAGCATGTGTCATTTACTTATCAAGGACAAAAAGGAGACGGGCTGCATGACATCAACCTGACCGTAGAGGACGGAGAATGTGTTCTGTTCTGTGGTCGGAGCGGCTGCGGAAAGACCACCATCACGAGGCTTGTAAACGGCTTGATCCCACAATTTTACGCAGGAGAGCTGGCGGGCAGCGTACTGGTGGATGGTCAGGAAGTCAGTGATCTTCCCATGCATCAGCTTGCCGCAAAGGTTGGATCGGTGTTTCAAAACCCAAGGACACAGTTTTTCAATGTGGATACAGACAGCGAGATCGCTTTTGGTATTGAAAATCAAGCACTCCCAGCTCACCAGCTGAGAGAACGCGTGGATCGGGCATCGGCAGAACTGCACATTGAAAACCTCCGTAATTGCAATATCTTCGAGTTATCCGGTGGAGAAAAGCAAAAGATAGCATTTGCCTCGGTCTATGCGATGAATCCTCAAATATATCTTTTGGATGAACCGTCCTCCAATTTAGATATGCGTTCCATTCAAGAATTGGGAGAACATCTCAAGCTGATCAAATCGCAGGGAAAAACCATATTGATTGCAGAACATAGGTTGTACTATTTGATGGATCTGGTGGACCGGATTGTGTATTTGGAACATGGGAAAATCACACAGGTCTTTACGCCGGAAGCATTTCGGCAGCTGTCGGAGGATACCCGGGAACAAATGGGCCTTCGAGCGATTGATTTGCATCGTGTTCTCCCACCACGGAATCATTCCCTTGCGCCTGTTTCAGATCCTATCTTGGAACTTAACAATGTAGCCCTTCACTATAAGAAGAGGACCATTTTGCACGACATCAGCCTTACAGCAGCAAAGGGAGAGGTAATTGGCGTCGTTGGCCACAATGGGGCCGGAAAAACGACCTTTTCCCGTGCTTTGTGCGGGCTTCACAAGGCCTGTGATGGTCAATTCTTTTGGAACGGTCTGTCCATGGATCACAAAGATCGCCTGCGGCATTCCTATATGGTCATGCAGGATGTGAACTACGAGCTTTTTGCGGATAGTGTGGAGTCAGAATGTACATTCGGTATCCGCAATCCGAAACAGACGCTCGTTGACGCAACACTGGAAGAGTTGGCCCTGGCCCCATTCAGAGACCGCCACCCCAATACCCTGTCCGGAGGTCAAAAGCAGCGGGTGGCGGTAGCGGTCAGCATGATTTGTGGGAAAGACCTGCTGGTGTTTGACGAGCCGACCAGCGGGCTGGATTTTGATAGCATGACACAGGTTGCGGGTCTGATCCGGCGGCTGTCTGATATGGGAAAAGTCATTTTTATTGTCACTCATGATTTTGAATTTGTCAGTCGTACCTGTTCCCGCATCCTCCACTTTGATGAAGGAGAAATGCCCGACGATGTGCCTGTTACCATGGACGCTCTCCCTACATTGAGAGAATTGTTCTCCATTTCAGAAAGCAGGCCGGGACGGATAGAACACCGGAAAAGCCGAATCTGTTCTGCCGATTGCTGACGATTGAAAAAGCCGCATGGTGGAATGTTCCCCATGCGGCCTCTTGGGTTCTATTAGTGAAGTTCCCTGGCGAGGTATTCCTCCAATACCTTGGAATACTGCTCTCCCAGAACGGCGGGATATTGGCAGTGAACATAGCCTTCCCGAATTGTAAAGGAAGCAGACGGATAGTGCTTTGAGACAACCCTGCGCGCGGTCTTGGCGCTGATGTCCTCACTGCCATACTCAAAAAACAGGTGAGCTTCCAACTCCTTTGGATAGTTGGGAAAGGTGCAGTCCGAACAGGCGGCAGCGATGGCTTGCAAAGTTTCCGGACGAATTTGTTCAAAGGTGTGCCCCATGATAAGGCCGAGCGTCTCCCCATAGATTTTTGTCATCCGCTGTGCAGACAAACCGGGATGTTGCTGTGCTTTCCGATGTTTTGACAGAAACATACGGGTCGCCATCATCCGTAGAAAAGCAGCATTGGAATGGAGGGGGCATCCCTCTAAGACTGCGGTGTGAACTTTGAATGTGGGCATGGCAATCAACTGCATCGCCACCACGGCACCGATGGATGCACCAAACACTAACTTCAGATCAATCCATCCCTGCGTTGTCAGCCAGCCGGCCAGCGTTGCTGCCTCTTGTTGGGCGCTTTGAAAGATCCCAGTATCTGTTCCATGGCCTGTCAGATCCGGCGCGATCACACAATGACTGTTCCGCAGTTCGCCCAGCAGAGGCAGCATACTTTTCCCGTCCAGAAGCATGGGGTGCAGAACAACGATTTTGGGATTAGATGGATCTCCAAAATACTGTATTTTCATAAAGAATCTTTCCTTTCCATATCGTTTACCTCCGTGAAGGAACTCCAGCATGCTCTGCGGTATTCCGCAGGGGAGCGTCCGGTGTTTCGCCGGAAGATCTCCGCGAAACGGCTGGGATTCTGATACCCAACAATGGCCGCCACCTGGCTCACCGGCAGGTCGGTTTCCCGCAGCAGCCGCCCAGCCTGCTCCGTGCGCTGCCCCTGAATGTACTGGGTAATCGTGCAGCCATACCGGACATGGAAGGCATCCTTCAGCTTGGAAATACTCATGCAGCCAATACGGCTGAGACGTTCCAGCGGCAGTTCATCCGCACAGTGGGCCGTGATGAAGGCTGCCACATCGGCCAGCCGTACCATATCCTCCGCACTGACAGAACGGCGGTTCTTGCGCTTCAGGTGCCGCTCTGCCACCAGCGCCACCGCCTCCGCCACCTTCCCATCATAAAACAAACGGGCGGGAAGCCCCTCCCCCCGGTAGTCGCGCACCTGTTTCAAGAGCTGCACCATTTCCGGGAAGTGTTCTGTCTGATCCAGCGTTTGAAAAGACTCCAGCAGGCTTTGATACTCCTGGGGAAACTGGCGGCGCAGATAATCCCGGTAGTAAGCCGGGGTGATTTCCACGCCAATGGAAACGATGGGGATCTGCCTGTGGATGAGCGCCCGGTATGGTTCCCGACCTCCGATAAAACTTTTGACACAGCCTGGAACAAGACGGCGGCAGGGGGAGAACTCCTCCCCGGAAATGGATTCATACCAGGTGACACTGAGACTCTCCGGCCAATGGAACTCCAGCAGCTGATCCTCATGGAAAAAGAAATCATGGATCTTGATGGTATAGAGATTCTGCTGCCCGTAGGTCCAGAAAAAACCGCCGCCCTGCTGGGAGGTGTGCCGCCAGCACAGCCCCATGGAGCCGTAACGCCGGTTCTCCGGATCTGGAAGAAACCCGTGTTCCTCCATCGCCTGGCCATATTGTTGCTCTAAGTCTTTATTTGCCGCCATAATCTGTCACCACCTCGATCAGCCACATCTCCACCCCAATCAGCCGGAACCGCGCCCAAAGCCTTGCGATACCGCTGTTTTGCCGGTAGGATGGATGTTGGTTAGTATCTGCTAACTAAAATATCACTTCCCGGCGCTCTCGTCAAGCCGGGGGAAGGAGGAACAGACGATGAAAGAAAAACGGCCATCACCGGTGATGCGGCTGCTGCAGTGGGCCGGGCCGGAACGGAAATGGCTGATCCTGTCCGTTTTGTGTGCCTTTGGCAGCGGTATTCTGGTCATCACATCGTATATCGGCATTTACCGGCTGATGGATGCGGTGCTCTCCGGTGCCTGTACCAAAGCAGTGATCGCCGACTGCGCTTTGCTGGTCACGGCGGGCACCGTGGGAAGGCTGGTGCTGCTGGGTACTTCGGGCGTGCTGTCTCACAAGGGAGCCTATGGGGCGCTGTTTCGAGTGCGGTGCATGGTAACGGAGCATCTTGCCAAAGTGTCTCTTGGAGCCTTGGACGAACGGAGCACAGGCGCGGTCAAGACCGTTCTCAATGAGGACATCGAGAAGTTGGAACTGTTTCTGGCCCACAACCTGCCGGAATTTGTGGCCTATCTCACAGGACCGGTTGTGATTTTCCTGTATCTGCTCTCCGTCAATGCCCCTCTGGCCCTGGTCTCTCTGATCCCGCTGCCCCTGGCCGGCATTGTGATGGCGGTCATCTTCCAAAGAATGAAGGGGGTCTTGTCCGATGTCAACCGCTCCCTGGTAGGCTTTAATTCCGTGATGATTGAGTACATCTCCGGTATGCGGCTGATCAAAGCGTATAACATGGGCAGCCGCTCCTTCCAGAAATTTTCCCATGCCATTGAGGAGGAGAACCGGATCTGGAACCTGGTCACACACAAGACGGCTCCGCCCTATGCCGCCTTTCTGCTGCTGGTGGAGTGCGGGATGGTGCTGATGGTTCCAGTAGGCGGCCTGCTTTTCCTCCGGGGAAGCGTTACCGGCAGCGTATTTCTGCTCTTTGCCTATGTGGGCGGGATGTATCTCACCGAGATCCTGCCCCTGCAAAAACTGGCCACCACCTTTGCTCAGGCGCTTTCCGGCGTGAAAAAGGTGGAGGAGATCCTGGAACTGCCCACCTTTTCCGGTGGCGCGGCCTTTCCGGAGACCTGCGGCATTACCCTGGATCATGTCTCCTTTTCCTACGATGGAAAGACCGATGTGCTCAGGGATTGCTCCCTCACTGTGGCGCAGGGGGAAAAGGTTGCGCTGGTGGGGGTGTCCGGTGCAGGCAAAAGCACCGTGATCCAGCTGATGGTCCGCTTTTACGATGCGACCCAGGGAACGGTCCGCATCGGCGGCAGAGATGTGCGGGAGCTGGACTACGAGGACCTGCTGGACCATATCTCCCTGGTGTTCCAGAAGACCTTTCTGACCCGGGGAAGCGTGCTGGAAAACATTCGCATGAACTCGGGAGCAACACTGGAGCAGGTGCGCGAGGCTGCCAGACTGGCGCAGATCGATGATTTCATCCAATCGCTGCCCCAGGGCTATGAAACCAAGGTGGGTACTTTCGGCTCCCGTTTCTCCGGTGGGGAGCGGCAGCGCATTGCCATTGCCCGAGCAATTTTGAAAAACGCTCCCATTCTGATCCTGGATGAAGCCACCTCAGCGGCTGATCCGGAAAACCAGGTGGAGATCGACCGGGCCATTGAAAACCTGTGCCGGGGCAAGACAGTCGTGATCGTGGCCCACCGGCTGGGCGCCATCAAGTTGTGCGACAAGGTGGCAGTGGTGGAGAACAACACCATTACCTGCTGTGGTACCCATGAAGAGGTGCTGGAGAAAAATGAATACTATCGCAGGGCTTGGGCGGATTATCGGGCTGCCCGTGCCATTGCCTATTCCGTGGAAGGGGGTGTGCAGCATGCGTGAGGCAAATGTGTTCCGTAAAAATCGGGCCTTCTATTCCGGTGTGATCCTCACGGTAGTGGAAGGGCTGCTGTCCGGGTGCAGCTACTTGTCCATTTATATGGTTCTGTCCGGGCTGTCTGAGGGCAGCCTGAGCGCACAGCGGCTCGGGCTGCTGACTGCGTTTCTTGCGGGCATCTTCCTGATTCGACTGGTCATTTACGCCGCCGGTTACACGCAGGTTCAGCTGGGCGGAGCTGCTGTTTCCAAAGGACTGCGGCTTCGGCTGGGTGACAAACTCAAACAGATCCCTCTTTCCCGCTTCACCCAGGGACAGGTGGGAGAGTATGTGAATACCATGACCAGCGATGTGGGCAGCTACGAGAAGATCCTGACCCACTCCAGCGGCAACATCACCAAAAACGCGGTGCTGGCCGCCATGCTGGTAGGCTTTGTATGCAAAGTGTATTTGCCGGCGGGGTTGATTCTTTTCTTGGTCGTAGCGGGATTGATCCCAAATCTGTGGCTCTCCTTCCGCGTTGTGGCCAAATACGGCGCGGCCAAGCATGAGGTCAGCGCCGAGACGGTCAGCAGCATCGTGGAGTACATCGACGGCATCCAGACCTTCCGTGCCTATCATATGGGTGGCGTCCAGAATCAGGCCACGACCGAGGCGATGCGGAGGTTCAGCCGGGTGTGTTATCTGTACGAGGCAAAGGGCATCCCTATTGGCTTCGGGTATAACATTCTCAGCTGGTGCAGTGTGCCGGCCATCATGGCGCTGGCAGCCGGTCCCTGGGCAGCCGGTACGCTGAGCAATGTGGATTATCTCATGGTCTCCATGCTGCCCATTCTGCTGACCAAGCTTACCACTGCCATTTCCATCGATCTCTTTGAATGGAAGCACCTGATGGTCTCCAAGAACAATATCCTCCAGGTGATGGCGGAACCGGAGGAGAGAGGTTCCATGGCGCCCTTCCATCCTGCTGAGCAGAACATCACCTTCCGCTCGGTCTCCTTCTCCTATGTGCCGGGTGAGCCGGTGCTGAAGGAACTGTCCTTTACGGCGCCGGCAGGAAAGCTCACCGCCATTGTAGGAGACTCCGGTTCCGGAAAATCCACCATTCTCAATCTGATCGCCAAATACTACCAGCCGCAGAGCGGCGAGATCTCCATCGGCGGGCAGTCCATTGAGACCGTGGCGGCAGAACGGGTGCTGGAGCAGATCTCCATGGTGGATCAGCAGGTGTTCCTCTTTGACGATACCGTTCGGGAGAATATCCGCCATGCCCGCCCCTCGGCCACAGACCGTGAGGTGGAGGCCGCCTGCCGTGCGGCTGGATGTGACGGCTTTATACAGAAGCTGGAGCATGGCTATGACACCCCTATTGGGGAAAACGGAGCCTTTCTCTCCGGCGGGGAGCGTCAGCGTCTGTCCATCGCCCGGGCTATTTTGAAAAACAGCCCCATCCTGCTGCTGGATGAGGCAACTGCCTCACTGGACATTGAAAACGAGCTGGCGGTCAAGCGGGCGATCCTGGGGCTTTTGTCAGAGCGGAAGACAGTAATCATGATTGCACATACCCTGTCTATCGTCCGAAATGCGGATCAGATTCTGGTGGTAGCAGACGGGAACATTGCAGAGTCCGGCACTCATGAGGAGCTCCTGGCCAGAGGCGGAAAATATGCCGCTATGTGGGCAACTGAGCAAAGACTGTCCAATTAAGTGGAGATGCTTCCCCGGCACTGCCAACGATTCTTTCTCCTTCTATCCCAATAAAGAAATCAACCGGAGTGCAAATTGCTACCCAGTTGATTTCCTTGCCAGAATGTTCATGGCTGCAGACAGAGAAGCGGCCGCTGACAGAATATCCTGTCAACGGCCGCTTTTTGTCATAATTCAGAATTCCGGAATCACGCCATTATAGCGATCCGCCTTTTCCAGAAGCGGCCCTCTGGCGCCCATGGTAAAGGCAATGTCGCTGCTGCGGATGGATAAGAGCCGCATCCCTGGGGTAATGCGAAGAAAATCCATCATTGGCTTCGTCAGACGGATCAGCCCGTCTGCTGTCACAGAGAGCCAGCAGTAGGAGCGGCCCTTATAAGGAAGAAATGCACCTTCTTCGGCGGTATAGTCCCGCAGCTCGGGCAGAGCGGCCAGAATATGGCCCAGCTTGGATGGCAGGAGCAGCCCTTTTCTGGTCACGCAGAATCCACCGGTCACCTTGCTTCCGGTAAAGAGATAGACCTTGCCTTCGGCGGTGATCTGGTATTCCGCCATAGCCTGGATGGGAAACTGAACTTTGCCGGATTCTTGAATGTTGGATTTCCCAAAAACAAACTTTCCGCCTTTGTTCATCTGCGGCATTGGAATCGCTCCTTTCTTATTGTGCGCCTCTGACACAGAGCAGCGCCAGGGGAAGATACATAAACAGCAGGGTCAGCCGCTGCCACAGCCCCTCCCATGCGATCACGGTGTGGGCAAACCGGGGCTTGTCCGCCATGACGAACAGCACGAAGAATACCAACGCCAGGAGAAAGCACGCCAGCGCACACAGGGCAAGGCCGGTCTGCCTGCCCTTGAAATAAAACAGTGCAACGACCAGCGGAGCGAAGGTCAGCGCCAGAAAACCAAACACCGACCCGAAACCGTGAATCTTTGCGGACAAGGTCTCCATCGCCTTGGTTTCTGACACAGGAAACAATCCTGACAAAATGCAGTCGCCCAGAGCGTAGATGATCAAGATTGCCGCCAGAGCCAGACTGAGACCGCCGGACCGACTCCGAAGGAGAGGACACAGCTGGGTGGAGGCCAGCAGGATGGCTGTCCCCAGGAGGAGCAGCCATAGAGTATAGACTGTGTGGAAGGGGGCGCTTCGGTTTCCCAGTACACTCATGACCTGCCGGGTGTGGCGGTAGCCCGGACAGGTGGTCGCCAGCAGAAAAGGAATGACCAGGTCCAGCAGCAAAAACAGGGGCAGAAGGGAGTAAAAGGTATGTTTCATAGGTAGTTTTCCCAATTCCTCATTGCGCCTTGATGAAATGGAAGTCACAGCAGTCCGCTCCGCTGCCCAGCGTTCCGTTGCGCAGGAAGTTTATTTTGGGAGCCAGTCCGGAGAAGGAGATGTCATCACTTTCGCAGAATACACAGCACAGCTCCGGGCACCCGAATTGTTTCGTAACATCCCAGTAGAGGCAGCGGTGCAAATTGAAATGGATCTCTTGGCAGTCACAGCGCACCCACTCTGTTTGCCATCCCTCTGGAGGAAAGTGGTTTTTCATGTGTCGTTTGACGCCCATCCGGAAAATGAGATAAGCAAAAGGAAGCGAACCTAATTTTTGCATTTCGGCTTTTTTATCTATGGCAGCTTTGTGTGCTGTTTCTCGTACCAACAACAATGCCTGATCTTCTTGAATACCATGTTTCAAAAGCGCTTTGTAATATGACATCAAAGGAAACAGCCTGCTCTGAAGATGCTCCTCGATCACATGATTGCCCCGGTCATTCCCGTGCTGGCACAAATCCTGGTAAAGTTCCTCCGCCTGTTGAAGTAAGGTACAGCCTGTTTCCTGACCAAAGGCACGGATGCAATCGTCTTCCAAAAAGAAAAGAGCTGTGTTACTGGTCTGCATCCATCTGTCCCTCCGAGATTTTTTTGAATACATCATAAGCGTGCTTCTCCAGCACATCTGCCTTTGTGACGGCAATGCCCCATTTCTCGTCGCCCAACACAATCAAAGTGTCTCCGGCTTTAATATCAAAGACCTGTCGAGCCTCCTTGGGGATAATGATCTGCCCACGCTCCCCAACCTTCACCGTTCCGAAAATATAGTGTCCCTTTGTGGTTTCCATGCGTATACCTCCCATGATACATACAAATATGAAATACATACTTGTATGTATTTTAGCGTTATCAAGGAAAAATGTCAAGGGGCGGAAGTGTGCGGTGACTGGATTTTGGGAACAGGAACTCAAGCCTTCCGTTTTCAAAATAAGAGATACCCGCAGTTCCTTATGTTTTAGAACTGTGGGTATCTCAGAAAGGGCAAAGTATATGGATGTTAATTGTCATCAGCAATCGAAAGGTGTGCCCTGCGGCGATACTCCAGCGGCGGGCAGCTGAAGTGCCGAACAAAAACTGCGGCAAATTTGCTCTGATTTTCGTAGCCTACCTGTGCTGCGATCTCCGCCACTCGTAATTCACTGCTCTGCAGCAATTCTGCTGCCCGGTGCATCCTCGCCTCCCGCAAAAATGTGGAGAGGTTTTCTCCAAACACACCGCGGAAGTAATTCTTGAGACTGGTTTCGGCCACCTGGAACCGATCCGCCAACTCCCGCGCCGTGTGGTTCTGGCTCAGGTCTGCGCACAGGATGTTCCGTGTCTCTCTGGCGATGGACACTTGGGAGCTGGTAAAATAGCGGACTGTGGGACTGGTTTCAAGAGGCTGGCGTTCTACCTTCCAAAGCAGCTGGGCGGAGAGAAGTTTCAGCAGTCCCACTTCCTCCGAATCTCGAAGCTGCCACAGGTCATCCAGCAATGTCTGTACACAGGCAGGCGTGGGTCCCAAATAGAGTCGGCGGGAGGTATGCAGGTGCTCCATGATCCCCTCTGGGCTTACTTCCCCCTCCTGAAACAGTGGATAAGGACGATGGGCCAACATATCCAGATCCAAAAACAACTCGACACCCTCATAGAGACCGCTGGGGTAGCGATACTCCTCCTGAGCCTGCTGGGTTCCTACGGCCATGTGTCCTTGAGAGAGGAAGGCAAACTGTCCATCCTCCAGGCCACTTCACAGCGCCCCTTCCGGCAGAAGTTCAGCAGCAGAATGTTGGCCGCTTCATTCTGTGCCAAGGGCCAGACCTGAGTATAGATCCGGTTGAAGGAAAGAATTGCGCCTTCCCACAAAGAAAACAGTCGCAGGCTTCCGTTCTCTGAACCATAGAGGGTCATCACCGTAGCCTTGCCGTTGGCTCGAACCTTCACATTGCTTGGGAAACGGCTGGCATCAAAAAGTTGCGACATATTGGACATGGGCAGTGCCTCCGTTGTTGATTTGGTTTGATTGTAACTGACTGGAGAGGAGTCGTCAATGATTGCTCAAAAATTGCAAGCTATTTGGAGCTAAAATGCCTGTATGGAGTTGCCGGCAGGCAGTCAGCTATGCTATTCTGTTTTTTAGTTAGCCAAGGCTAACGATTATAGACAGGAGGGATTTCAATATGTCTCAATCATTGGAACAGGGAAAACGCAAACTGACTGCCAAAGATGCCATCACCGCCGGCGCACTGGGGGCGGTGTGCATTGCCATTCGCTTCCTTTTTATGCTGGTGGGCGGTGTCAGCCCCTATGTATGGTTTGCTACCCACTTTATTGATGCCATTCTGATCGGGCCAGTGTTCATGCTGATGGTAGCCAAGGTGCAGAAAAACGGCCCCTTCCTGCTCACCAGCCTGATTACCGGCGTGGTGCTGGTGGCCGCTACCTGGATGTTCCCCATCACGGGACTGGTGGGAGGAATTCTGTGTGAGCTGTGCCTGCGGGCTGGACAGTTTCGGCAGAAAGGCTGGCTGATGCTGGGCTTCTTCTGCTTCAATCTGGGCTTTATCGGGGACTTTCTGCCCCTCTGGTTTACCAAAGAAAGCTATTTGGAGTATGCCGCCCAGATGATGGACGCTGGCTATATGGCCACCATGGAGGGCCTGCTGACCTGGCCGGTGTTCGGGGTCATTGTACTGAGCATTCTGGTAGGCTCTGTTCTGGGCTCCTTGCTGGGTATGAAGCTCATGCGTAAGCATTTTGTCAAGGCCGGGCTGGCCCAATGAGGAAGAATATTCGCCCTTCTTTTCTTGATCCTCGAACCAAGATTCTGATCGGGCTGTTGGCCAATGTGGTGGTGTTCACTTGGAGCCCTGCGGTTTTCCAGCTCAGTGTTATGATAGCCTATTTGATTCTCTTTCTGGTAGAGCGGAAAGGAACCATGCTGGCAGGGCTGCTGGCGACATATCTGGCTATCCTGGCGATACAGTACTGGCTGTTGCCGTTGCTGCCCGGTTCTTTGGCTACGGTCTTTGCTACGGTAACCTACTTCATTCTGGTGTTCCCCTGCATTGCCGGCGGCGCCTATCTGATTGCCACCACCAGCGTCAGCCAGTTCATGGCTGCTTTGGAGGGGATGGGCGCTCCCCGGAGTTTTTCTATTACCCTTGCGGTGACGCTGCGCTTTCTGCCTTCACTTCGGCAAGATTTGCGTCATATCCGGGATGCCATGGCCCTTCGGAATATCCGTGGTTTTGAGGAGAAACTGGAGTGCATTTATGTACCAATGCTTATGGGGGCAGCCCAGACAGCAGAAGAACTCAGCGAGTCCGCCACCGCTCGGGGCATCGAGTCCCCAGGGAAGATGTCCTCCTGGCGGCCTATCGGATTTCACATTCAGGATGTGGTGGTCACACTGCTGTTTCTGGCTCTCTGTGTGGGCGGGATCTGCTGCAAGGGGGTGCTGCCATGATTATCTTTGACCATGTGACCTATGCTTATGAGGGCAAGGAGACGCCAAGCCTTCGGGACTGCACCTTTTCTGTGAAACCGGGGGAACTTATCCTGCTCACCGGTGAGAGCGGCTGCGGCAAGACCACGATCATCAAGCTCGTCAATGGTCTGCTCCAGCATACTGGAGGTGGGACGCTGGCGGGAACTGTTATGGTCGGTGGCCAGGATGTGGCACAGACCCCGCTGTGGGAATTGGCGCGGACGGTGGGCTCGGTGTTTCAGAACCCCAAGTCCCAGTTCTTCAATCTGGACACCACCAGCGAGGTACTTTTTGGGCTGGAGAGTCGTGGAGCGTCCCACGATGAAATGGCACAGGCTCTGGAATCCGCCGTCCAAGCCTGCGGAGTGGGGCCACTGCTGGAGCGGAGCATTTTTGCGCTGTCCGGTGGAGAGAAACAGCGCATTGCCTGCGCCAGCGCCTGGGCCATGGGGCCGGAGCTGTTTGTACTGGACGAGCCTTCCTCCAATCTGGATGGGGAGGGTATCCGCCAGCTCCGGGAGATCCTGAAACAGCTGAAAAAGGCCGGGAAGACCGTGCTGATGGCAGAGCACCGCCTTTGGTACGCTGCGGATCTTGCTGATCGGGTGCTCTATCTGCGGGGTGGGCAGCTGCAACGGGAATATTCCGGGCAGAATTTCCTCACTCTGACCGAGAAGGAACGCCGCTCCATGGGACTGCGGAGCATTGCGGAGGTACCGGTGTCCTCGCCTGAGCCAAGCCCAACGACGGGAGCAGACGGTTTGATGGTTCGGGAGTTGCGGGCGACCTATAACGGTGCGGCTGTATGGGAGGGCGTATCCTTCCGTGCGCCCAGGGGACAAATTACCGCCATTACCGGCCAAAACGGGGCAGGCAAGACCACCCTGGCCCGGTGTCTGTGCGGTTTGATGAAGGAACAAAGCGGTACAATTTTTTGGGATGGAAAGCCTCTGCGCCGAACGGAAAGAAGGCGGAAGGCGTTCCTAATCATGCAGGATGTGAACCTCCAGCTTTTTGGAGACAGCGTGCTGGCAGAGATCCGGCTGGGAAATACGGCCACAGAGCAGGAGGCTTTGACAACCTTGGGCCGAATGGATCTGGCTCAGTATGCGGATACTCACCCCATGGCTCTATCCGGCGGGCAGAAGCAGAGGCTGACCGTTGCAGATGGCTATCTCAGCGGAAAGGAGCTGCTGATCTTTGATGAGCCTACCAGCGGACTTGACTATGGCCACATGCTGGAGGTGAGCCGACGCCTCCGGGAGTTAGCGGAGCAGGGGCTATGTGTGGTGGTTATCACCCATGACGGAGAATTCCTGCGGGAGAGTGGGGCTTGGACGGCGGATTGGCTGCCAAATGACAAGCAGCCATGAAGTGTCCAGGAAATAGCCGCCTACATAACGGAAGGGGGACTGTCTATGCCTTTGCGCAAATCGGGTGAAGATTATCTGGAGGCCATCCTTGTCCTCAAAAAGAAAAAGGGCATGGTGAGGTCTGCGGATGTGGCCCGACACTTGAAGGTGTCCAAACCCAGTGTGTGCCATGCGGTGGCTACACTAAAAAAGGGCGGCTTCCTACTCATGGATGGAGATCACTTCCTGCACCTGACTGATCTCGGCCGTGAGGTTGCCGAGGATACCTACGAAAAGCATCTCTTTTTTACAGAGATACTTGTGGCAGCTGGTGTCGATCCTGTTACTGCCGAACGGGATGCCTGCCGGATTGAGCATGTAGTCAGCAAGGAAACCTTTGAGCGACTGAAAGCAACTCGTAAACTGAGTGGAAAAGCGGTGATATCATCGGACGAGTCATAATTTTGGATCTGCACGAAAGAGATACGGAAGTTTTGGAGCAGATTCTGTCTATCCTCAAAAACCACCCTGAGATAGAAAAAATCGAGGTCGACGAGGAGCCGATGGTATCGCTCCCTGGTCTTGAGATCTTTCCAAGCAGACGAAAGGTTTTTCGGGATCGACAGGAGATTCAGCTTACCGCAAAAGAATATCGGATTCTCCTGCTGCTGGCCGCCAACAAAGGCCGTGTGCTGACCTACGCACAGATTTACGAACAGGTCTGGGGCGATTTCACTACAGGAAACGAAAACAATACGATAGGATTTCATATCTGCAACCTGCGCGAGAAGCTGTATCGGGCTAATCCAGATGCCCCGTTCTACATTCGCTCCGTGCGGGAAGTCGGATACTGTCTGGATGTCGATGAACCGTAATTCCACCACTATTTTCTTTCGCATGGATGTCTAAACTGGTTCCAATGTCAAGGACAATTTTTTGACAGTAACAGATACAAAATAACCACCGTTACTGGTGAAAA